>CALDLU010000125.1:0-2080 GCA_937915245.1 uncultured Clostridia bacterium
TTGAATACGACTTGAAAAGAGATAGAGAGCAAGATTTGTATTTTCAATATGGCATTGATAATACACAAGTTAATGTAAACGATTTTGAAACAATAAACGATTAAAGGAGTTAAAAATGAACAAAGAATTACAAGAAAAAATCACATTAAATGCAATAATTGAAGATTTAAGAAAATTTGAACACAAAGATTTACATCAATGTCCATATTGTGATGAAACATTTGAAAGGAATGATGCAGATTACAATCCAGAAGAACAAACTTACACTTGCCCTGTATGTAGGCAAACTTTTGATGAAAATGAATTACAAAGCGTAACTTTTGTAGATTACATACAAGAAACATATTTAGCATATCTAAGGAGTAAAGAAAATGAGCGAAATTAGAATTGTTATTGGCTCTTGGGGTTCATACAACGAATGTAACGAAAGAGCTTTAGGAAGCAAATGGTTAGATTTGGAAGATTTTGACAGTTATGAAGAAATCGAAGAAGAACTAACCAAAGAAGGCTTTGAACTCGATGGCATTGATGAAGAATTGTTTATACAAGACATTGATGGCATTGACGCAAAAGATATGAATTGTGATTATATTCACCCAAAAGATTTGTTTGAATTATTACAAGAAGCAGATGTTATTAGTAATGACTATAATTACGAAATAATGTCTGCCTTTTTAGAAGTCAGAACTTGGGACGACTTTACTAATAGAGTTAAAGACTGTTCAGATTGGACTGACGATATTTACTTATACAAAAACGAAGATTGGTATGATTTAGGCTACAACTTAATGCACGAATGTTATCAAATACCAGATTATTTAGACAATTATATCGACTACAAACGATATGGTGAAGATTTGCAAAATTATGGCTATGAAGAATATAGTCTAGGAATTATTGAAATTAGATAAGGAGAAAAAATTATGAATACAACTAAAATTGAAAGAAAAGAAAAAGCTATTGAGCTTATGAAAAAATTAGACATTTACAAACCATACATTAAAGGTTTTAAGGAAAACGACGAAGTATGTTTCTTTGAAGGCTTTGGTGGATTTTGGGCTTGGCAAGATGAAGAATTGCAAAGTAAAATTAAGAAACTTGAAGAAAAATATAACTGCACAGTTTATGCAGTTACACATGAATATACCGACTTTGGCGAACTATACGACTTTTTAATTGTTACCGATTACAAAGAAGAATGGAACGAATTGTTACTAAAATTTGGGACAAAACACCACGCATTTGCTTATGTTTGGAACAAAGATGATGACTCTTGCAGTGAATTTGGCACTATCTTAATTCAAAGTTTTGGTGGTGGTATAAGGAGAATCGCATAATGAAAAACAAAAATGTATATGAAATTGTATTTGATTATTCAACAGAAGATTGCACTGGGATAGATACATATATCTACTCCACCAGAGAAAAAGCTGTTAAAAAATTAAAAGAACTCATTGTTGCTGAACAAGAGTTTTATAAAAAAGAATATTCACATATTGACCAAAAGGAATTTGAAATTGATACAAACATTGATGATGAAAATGCTTGTGAATATTGGTGGAATATTAAATGTAACGCAGATTGGTATTTACATACAAACATAGATTTAAGATTAAAGGAGATTAACTAATGAAATACATTACTTCTATAGACACAAATAATCATAATGAAATAATCATTTATGGTGTTATTGGTAAAAGAAGATATTACTATTACACAAAACAGCAAGCAATTAGGCTTTATAACAAAGAAGCAAAGGAAAAGACTTATGGAAAATAAATACGGATACAAAGTAAGTTATCAAGAACTTGGTAAGCGAAAAATAAAACTCTATCTAGTAACAAACACATTAGATGGTGCAATTTGGAATGTTCGCTGGTATCAAACTACTCCACAGTTTGACAGAAAAAATAACCACTTAATAGATAAACCATTTTGGTTTTTAGAAAAAGTAAAAAACTTAAAAGAATACAATAAACTTTGGAAAGATTGTCCGTTTAAAGACGACCTTTCTTAAATTAAAAGGAGAAAAACTAATGATTATATTAAACTTAAATGCCACTACAAAAGAACAAGAACT
>CALDLU010000126.1:0-4290 GCA_937915245.1 uncultured Clostridia bacterium
GATTTTATTTCTACTTTACCTTGTGTGTGTTCTTTTAATTGTTCAATAAACTTTACACCACTATCTCTTAATGTATCTCTACCGTCCATAAAACAATGGATATAAATATTTTCTATACCTTTATTTTTTGCCATATCAACAAGTGCATACAAGTGATTAATATGACTATGAACACCACCATCACTCACAAGTCCCATAATATGCAAATTTGAATTGTGTGCCAAGCAGTTATCCATTGTTTTGTTTAATGCTGGGTTCTTAAAAAAGTTGCCATTTGCAATTTCATTATTTATTTTTGGTAAATCTTGATAGACAATTCTGCCTGCTCCCAAGTTCAAATGTCCAACTTCACTATTACCCATTTGTCCATCAGAAAGACCAACAGCTTCACCACTTGCAAGCAATTCTGTGCGTGGAAAATGTTTTAACTTGTCAAGATAAGGTGTACCTTGCAATTTTATTGCATTGCCATATTTACTTTTATTTATTCCAAAACCATCTAATATTACTAATGTTATCATAATTTTATTTTATAAGTATATGTAAAAATAGTCAACAAAATTAAAGTCTATTCAGTCAAAATATCGTGCGAATTTTCGCTCTCTTCCTTTTGTTTTTGATGTGTTCTTTTGTGAAATAAAACAACTTTTCCCTTATTTTTTAACATATCAAAAATTATGTAAAAAGTTGCAACACCTATTGCTATGTAAAGTAGTCTTGAAAATATACTTGCTTGCGTTCCAAAAAAGCCAGCAATAAAATCATATTGAAGCAGTCCAATACTCATCCAATTCATTCCACCAACTATTAAGATAATAAACGAAATAATTGTCATAATTCTTACAAAAATATTTTGTGAATATTTTTTTATAATATACATATAAATTTATGGAATGCTTTTGTGGTAAATACAAAATTTTTATTGACAAATAAAAAAAATATTGCTACAATACACATCGTTAATTTGGTGTGATACTATCACGCTAAAATTTTTTTACATTATAAAGGGGTAAAAATTATGGAAGAAGCAGTTTATTTAACAAAAGAAGGATTGAAACAACTTGAAGAAAAGTTGCACATATACAAAACAGAGAAAAGACCAGAAGTTATCAAAAAAATTGGTATTGCAAGAGAATTTGGAGATTTAAGCGAAAACGCTGAATATGATGCTGCAAAAGATGAACAAGCAAGAATTGAAGCAGAAATTCAAGATATGGAATCAAAAGTAAGACATGCTGTTATTATTGACGATGTTGACACAAGTAAAGTTGGTATTGGTTGCACAGTTGACCTTTATGACAAAACATTTGATGAAAATGTAACATACAAAATTGTTGGTTCAACAGAAAGTAATCCACTAGAAGGTCTTATTTCAAACGAATCACCTGTTGGTAAAGAAATCCTTGGTAAAAAAGTTGGAGATATTGTAAATGTTGAAACTCCAAACGGTACAACATTAGTTTTTGAAGTAAAAGCAATTAGAAACTAAAAATTATGTAAAAAGAATTATGACAAAAAACATATGAAAAATATAATATGGGCGATAACATTACAGTAATAAAAAAACAAGGGCTGTTTGGTATCGAAAAATTAATTTTTTATAAATAAATCACAAAATTCAATAAAAATTCGACAGAAGTTTGATTTTCACAAACAACTGTCGAATTTTTTATTCAAAAACAAAAAAATGATAACTTTGTATTTTAACGAGCGATAATTTTTACCCTTGCATATATAGTACTCATTCCACCACTTGCTCTAACTACTATTGTTATTGTTCCTTTTTTATTAAAGGATACTCCACCCCAATCTGTAACTTGAGCAACTGAACTTGTTTTATCATAAACAAATTCAACATTCTGTGAAGCATTTTCTGGGTACACTTTCCATTCCAAAGTGTAACTTGTAGTTTGTTCCAAATCTATTACAATATATTTATAATCGCCTTCACTATCTTTGGTTTGTTTTAAGTCAGTGTTTGTAATTTCAACTTTTTCTGGCTTAATTACTTCATTATAACTTAACATTTTCATTCCAAAAAATCCCACAAAAGCTATTGATGCTATGTAGATAATAAGTATTAAGATTACAACTGATTTTTTCATATTGTTTCCTTTTTATTTTTCTTTGTAATAGAGTTTGATTTTGTCAAAATATAAATAAATTCTTGTTACACTAAAGATTAAACCAATAAGCATTAACTTAAACCATGCAACATTTATATTCTCAATAAATAACAAAAGCGAAATTATTGTTGCCAGTGCAGATATTATAAATGCAAATACAGTTGATTTTGTTTCATTTGGGTTTGTTTCTTCATTCCCTGATGTTGCATATTGTTCATTTTGTGGATTCATTATGTCCAACTCTGCACTCCAAAATAAATGACCTGAATATAATCCATACACGAAAATTATACACATTATTATTTGCCATACTGAAAGTTTTGCAAAAATCCCAAAAACGATGCTTGTTACAACAATTCCAACAAACGAAATTACCAAACTAAATATAAGCTTTGGAAATAATACTTTACTATAACTTCTTGGTGCAGTTTTAAAGTAGTAACTTGCTCTACCTTCTTTTGAATATATAGATGAAATTATAACATTTGATGATAGGACAATTAATGTAATAAGCAATATATTAAAGCTTAATGTCATATATGTTCCAAGAAGTTTGGTATTCATTGCATTAAATATTTTGTTAAGTAATAAGATTGAAATTGGCAAAACAATTAAAATTCCAATGTAATTATACAAAAATTGTGGATTGCGTAACGATAATTTTAAATTAGTAAGTACCCCACTTTGAAAATAATTGTGTCTTTTATTCTCATATTGTTTTTTTATTATTCTTTTTTTGTATTCAAAAGGTTTTGATGCCATTTTGAAAAATAATGGCCTTGCAAGAAAATATGCAATAAAAAACAATACAACTATGCTTGCGAGCAAAATAAGAAAAATAAAAATTGTATTTATTGAAAATAATTTGAATGATAAATTGACCATATGTCCACATAATAATTCTACAAGATATGCAAGCACAATAAATGAATTATTGAACCACAAAAGGAAGTCTTGAATTCTCCAATAAATTTTCCCCCAGTTTTGAACAATATTTATATTTGCAGGAATTATTGCAATAAGTTTTACAACACCAAAAATTATTCCAGCAAATACCAAAGTGAATAAAATCAATCTTATAACTGGCATTTGTTTTAATTTTGATGAAATGAACATAAGTGGAATACTTAATATTGCTCCGATTAATACTGGTAACATTGAAATAAAGAATGAACAAATAATAAGCCAAGGATAAAATAAAATTGAAAAATGTGAGAATATTCCATATGCCAAAAACATTGGTATCATAAAGTAAAAATTTTTAATCAATTCATAAATATAAAATACAATAAGCTTTGATACAAACACTTGATTTGAATTAACTGGCATTGTCAGTAAAACTTGGTTATCAGGTGAAAAATATAATTTTTGCATCAAGTTATAGGTGCAAGATACACATGAAAGCAAAAACATTATTGAAAAGGCAACAATCACAACAGTTAGTGGAACTGTTGATATAAGCGAAAATAAATTAAGCATTGCACTTACTTTGAAAAAGGCAAAGCATAATACTGTGATTGCAACAAAAGCCAAAATAGTAAAAACTATTTTGGTTATCGTTTTCTTTTTGCTTTTTAAGAACGAAAAATCAATTTTGTCCTTTAATTGCATCATTACAAGTGGTTTTAAGTGATTCATTTTTTACCTTTTATTATTTTGTTTCATTTGTTTGAGTTTTTGGCAAAGCATTTTCCTTTTCGCCAGTTTTTACAACTATTGCATCATTATCTTCATTATTTATAATGTTAAGATAAAACTCTTCAAGGTCAATACCTTTTGCTTCCAAATCTTTCACATATGCAGTTGCTCTAATTTGACCTTTTTTGATTATTGTGATTCTATCACAAATTTTTTCAACAACATCAATAATATGACTTGAGAAGAACACAATGTTCCCTTCTTTTGCATGTTGTTTCATACATTCTTTAACTTGATAAATACTTGTTGGGTCAAGACCTGTTAATGGTTCATCAAGAATCCAAACTTTTGGATTATGTACAAGAGCTGCAATTATTGTTATTTTTTGTTTCATTCCATGAGAATATGTTTTCATTTGGTTATCAAAAGCACCATTAAGTTCAAATAAATCAACATATTTTTTTATTCTTTCATTCCTATCTTCAAGTGAAACATCATAAAGGTCAGCAATATAGTTTATATATTC
>CALDLU010000127.1:0-5828 GCA_937915245.1 uncultured Clostridia bacterium
CAAAATTACTTGATGATAGTGATGATGTTATAAATGTTTATGTTCAAAAGAACTTCCTTATGGTTGACCTTGGCGACACAAAGATTATTACAAGATTACTTGAAGGCGAATTTTTAAGCTACAGTCAAATTATTTCATCTTCATCAAACGACACAGTTATAACTGTAAACAAAGCTCAAATGGAAGATGCTTTGGAAAGAGCATCACTTCTTTCAAAAATTGGTCAAAACAACCTTGTTAAGTTTGATATAAAAGATGACACATTGTACCTAACATCAAACAGTGAAATTGGTAACATCAAAGAAAAGATTAATATTGTTCTAACTGGAAAAGATTTGGTTATTGCGTTTAATGCAAGATATTTCTTGGAATCATTTAGAGCTGTTTCAAATGAATTTGTAAAAATTAGTTTCTCATCTTCAACAAACCCATGTATCATAACACCAATAGATGGGGAGAAGGAAGAATTTTTGTATTTGATTTTGCCAGTTCGTATGATCAATTAAAAAAAGAGCTCTCAATTTCTTTGTTTCTGCTTGGCAATTTGCACACAGTCATTTGCGTCAGCAAACTCCTGCGTGCAAATACCAAGCGAGCCTTGAACTTGAGGTTCTTTTTTTAATTGATATATTTTTCTATCAAACTATAATATTAGACTCTAATTTTGTTTTTAATTATTCTATCAACCTTTTTAATATTCCCAAGACACTTAGATCTTGGGTTTCTGTTCTAATTAATTTATTTTTCTATCTAAAGAATTAGAAACCCGACAGTTATTACAATGAGAATAGACAAGATGTGCTTGCACAATCTTGAAAATGCGACACAGTCTAAAAGGGCGAAGCCATACTTTTAGTTTTTATATTAAAACTTAAGTATAAACAATAAGGTAAAATAATTAATTTTTTATAAAGTTTTTATCAAAAATTTGTAAAAACTTACTAAACTTACAAAGTTTTTACATAAAAAGTGTAAAAACTTATTGTTTTTTTGTAATTGTTTTGTTATTATATACTTGGAAAGGAGAATTATATGATAAAAAGACCTTCATATTTAGAAGAATTAAAGAAGTATATAAATGTTCCAGTTGTAAAAATCTTAACAGGTGTAAGAAGATGTGGAAAGTCAACAATTTTATCTATGTTTAAAGAAGAATTAATTAATAATAGTATAGACAGTGAACATGTGATTGAGATAAATTTTGCATCAGAAAAGTATTCAGCTTTTGATAGCAAATTGATGTATGAGTTATTAAAGAATAAAATAGTTGATGATAAGAAGTATTATTTACTTTTAGATGAAGTTCAAGAGATTGAAAACTGGGAAAGGGTCATAAATAGTTTATTAGAAGAAAATAACAGTGATATATATATAACTGGTTCAAATTCAAAACTCATGTCAAGTGAAATTTCGACATATCTTACTGGTAGATATGTTAGTATTCCAGTTTATACATTATCATACAAAGAGATATATAATTCTTCAAATAACTTATTTGACAAAAAATCACTTTTAGATAGATATATAAGACTTGGTGGGTTTCCTATTGTAACCGCATTAAAATTAAATGAAGATACTGCATATCAAATTATAGACGGAATATATAATTCAGTTGTAAATGAAGATATAAGAAAAAGACATAAAATAAATGATGAAGAACTTTTTTCAAGAGTGGTAAAATTTATTGTTGAAAATGTTGGGAAAACTTTTTCTGCAAATTCTATTTGTAATTATTTAAAAAGTGAAAAAAGAAATATACGAGTAGAAACCATATATAACTACTTGGAATGGCTAGAAAAATCTTTTATTGTATATAGATGTCCTAGGTACGATTTGCAAGGTAAAGAAATTTTAAAAACACAAGAAAAATTTTATTTATCAGACCAGTCATTAAAATATAGTTTGCTTGGCTTTGACCCAAAATCTATTGCTTCTATGTTAGAAAATATTGTTTATCTTGAATTAAAAAGACGTGGATATAATGTATATGTTGGTAAAATACAAACTCAAGAAATAGATTTTGTTGCAATAAAGAGAGAAGAAAAAATATATGTTCAAGTTTGTCGACAAATGCCAGAAACATCAGATAGAGAAATATCTAATTTGCTCAAAATAAGAGATAGTTATCCTAAATATGTTGTTACATTAGATGAATATTCAACAGGAAACTATGAAGGAATACAAATAGTTACATTAACTGACTTTTTACTTAATAAATAGGGTGAATTATGAATGTAGTTTTTATTGTAATATTAATAGTTTTTATATTAGGTATTTTCTTTTATTTAGGTATAAGTATATATCAAACATATCTAATAAAAAATAGCATTGCACTTAATTTATTAAAAGAAATAAATAATAAATACAATTTTTTTGATTGTAAAGATAAAACAATAAGTGATAGTTATGATAATGAAAAATATTTTGAAAATATCTCTTGCCAAGATTATTTGACATATTACTTAAGAGAAAATGAACAAGAAGTAGAAAAATTTTTAAAATATGTTAAATCTAATATATATAAATATGATTTATATAAAAAAGAAGTAAAGAACATAGAAAATTTTGGCTTATATAGAAAAAATATAAAAATATTTAGCAAAAAATTGCTAATATTTTTTGAGAAAAAACTTTTTATAAAAAATCAATTAGATACTCCCAAATTAAGCTTTAATATAAAAGTTAATTTGTCAAGGACTGACCTTTATGGAAACGAGTTTGAAATCAAAAAGAATAGTTTTAATAACAAACAAATTACAGAGTTACTAAAAAGATTAAATAATAAAACAAATAGCTTTTATAATGATAGAGAAATTTGGAATTCATTATGTAGAGTTGAAAGGGGTAAAGTTACAAATAAAATTAGATTTCAAATTTTTGAAAGAGATAATAATTGTTGTCGAATTTGTGGTTCAACACAAAATTTACAGATTGACCATATAAAACCTATTTCAAAAGGTGGAAGAAGTACATATGATAATCTTCAAACATTATGCGAAAGATGTAACAAAATAAAAGATAACAATTAATTTTTCTTCTTTTGTTTTGCTAGGAGTTGTTCTTTTAGAATATCACTGCGTTTAAGGTTGTAGCGTTTTAGGACAAGTAGGGCGATTAGAATACAAATTGCACAACCACCAAAAACAATTATGCCAAGCCAAGATTGTACTTTTTGTGCTTGAACTGGACTTTTGGGGTCAAACTTGATTAAATCTAGTAATACGCCAATGACAAGCAAAGCAATAGAATTTGCAATGTTGTATGCAAAAGTCATATAGCCAGAATATGTTGCACTTTTGTTTTCGCCTGTTCGTAGTTTATCCATTGTGATATTATCTGCAAACATAGATATTGGAAGTGAGTACAATGCACCTGTTCCAAAACCACAAAAAGTGATGCACACAAGAACAAGCCAAAAACAAACTGTTGAACCAAATTGTTCACGAAACAAAAATACAAAAAATGTTAAAAATATACCAATTAATATTGTGATATAAGCCCAAATTAATGCGGGCTTTTTATCTATCTTTTTTGAAAGTGGTATCCAAAATAGTTGACTCAAAATTGCCCCAACAAAAAGACAGGTCATAACAATTGGAATTTGTGTTGTGTTAAAGTGAAAACAATAGGTAAATAGGTGCATACCAACACTTGTTAAAAATGCAGCAGAAATAAGAGCAACAGAGTATGAAATAATTATTGCACCATAATTTCTGTCTTTTAGTGTTAAAAAGAAATTGTATAAAACTTTAAAAAACGCATTTTTTTCTTTTTCTCTTGTTTTATACTTTGGCATACTTTTTGCCTTTTTAAATGTTCCAAAAACACAAATAAATCCACATACAATTCCAAGTATGCTTGTTGCATAACTCATATTGATATATCCACTTTGATTAAGTTGACCAAGTTCGTTATTTGAGTTCGGCATAAATATCATCATAAGAAGACTAGGAAGTACCATTCCCAAAATAAAGAATACAGTTTTGTAACCTTGAAGAATACTTTGATCGTTGTAACCTGGTGCAATATCTATTCCAAGAGCAACATATGGGGTAGCAAAGCAAGTGTTTGCTGTTTCAATTCCCAGCAAGCAAACAAGTAACCAAAAGAATTTTCCAAGTTCAGAAAAACTGTTTGGAACACTCCAAATAAGAATGTTGAATGTTGCCATAAAAATTGTACCAAAAAATAAATATCCAAGACGCCTACCCCAAAATTTCGATTCGGTTCTATCACTCAAATAACCAATAAGTGGGTCGCTAAGTCCGTCCCAAAAAGTTGACAATGCAACACATAAACCAACAAGCGAACCTTTTATTCCAAGAACGCTTGTACCAAAAAACATAATAAAAGTTGTCATTGTTTGAGATATAACACCATACCCCAAATTGCCAGTTGCATAACATAACTTTGTTACAGGTTTTAATTTTTTCATAATTATACAAAATATTTTATGTAGAATTGTCTAAAATTATTTATATATGTTTTTCATTATAAAAAAGTCATTTTGACAGTATTTTTAAGCGTCTTTTTCAAAAATTTTTTTAACAATAATCAATTTGTTTATTTTGTATGTTGTGCTATAATAAAAAATATGGAAGATAAAAACAAAATTCAAGTTTCAGAAAACTTAATGAAACTTGCAAAAAAGTTAAAAAATAAAGCAGAGTTATTTATTGTTGGTGGATATGTTAGAAACAGTCTACTTGGTTTTACTGCAACAGATATTGACCTTTGTAGCAAATTAACACCAGAAAGACTTAAAGAAATATTGGCAGGAACAAACTTTGTTGTTAAAGATAAAAACAAAAAGTTGGGAACGGTTACAATTTCTATTGGAAATGAAGTTTATGAACACTCAACTTTTAGAATGGAAGAATATGATGATTCGGGCAAACATTGTCCTGTTTCTGTAAGATTTGTTGATGATATTCGCCAAGATGCCAAAAGGCGTGATTTTACAATAAATTGTATTTATTACAGCATAATGAAAAACAAAATTATTGACATATATTCTGGACTATATGACCTAAAAAAACATAGAATAAAAACAATCGAAACACCAGAATTTGTTTTTTCAAAAGATGGTTTAAGAATATTAAGAATGATAAGGGTTGCCTGCGAACTCAATTTTAGCATAGAAAAAGAAACTTTTAAAATTGCCAACCAAATGAGTTACAGATTAAAAGATATTACTGGAATAAGAAAGCAAAAAGAATTATTACAAATTCTTAATTGTTACAAAAAATATCCAATAACAAAAAAGGGTGCTTGCATAAGAGCATTAAACTATTTTAACTCAATGCAACTATGGTCATTTTTCTATTCAACAAAATCATATATCAAACTTGATATGGTAAAAAAGAATAATCTTGAAAAAGTGTCAGCACTTCTTATTGATATGATAAACGCAATCAACCCAGAATGTGTGGAATATTATTTAAGATATATGTTAGGGGCAAAAGGATTTAATTTTACAAATAAGCAACAGGACTATTATATCAATATTGTTAGTGGATATTTTGATGCACTTAACAGAATAAATAACAAAAGTTACTTTTTGAAATATTATGATAATTTTGAAGAAATTGGTAAATATATTTCATCAAAACACCCATTTTTATTTAATAAATACAACTTTTTCTATAAATATTTGGTAAACAATCATGTGCCAATAAGAGTAAAAGATTTGCAAGTTAATGGTGATGATATTAAAAAATACAAATCTCGTATGCCAGAAAAATATTATGGAAAATTACTCAAAGAATTGCTTAGTCGTGTTTTTGATGGCGAAATTAACAACACAAGAGAAGAACTTATTGGGGAGA
>CALDLU010000128.1:0-2944 GCA_937915245.1 uncultured Clostridia bacterium
AAATAAAGTTTATGCTAACACAGTTGAAGAATATAGAGATGCAAACGGCAGAGTTTACTATATTGATGCAGATGGTAACACTTATGATAGCAGTGAAATTGCAGACTTTGATTATAATGGTTATTCCCTTTCTGCCACAAAAAATGGCTTTGTTGCAAAATCTAAAACTAAAGATAATGATTATGAAATGTAATTAATATATTATTAAAAAATCTTTTAATTTAAACAAAAAAAACGAGCAATTTGCTCGTTTTTTTTATTGTTTTTTGTTGCTTTTTATTTGTTATTCTTGATATCCAGCAATAAGTCTTGTTCTCATTTTCTCCCATTCTTGTTTTGCTTTTTCTTGATATTTTGAATAATTTTCTTTGAATGATGTTTCAAAGTTTTCAATATTATCGTTTATGTTTTCCCCTGCTTTATCTAGCAAATCGTTGACATTTTTGCCCATTTTTGAGATTTCATCAACAATTGTATTATATGCATTTGTAACACTTGTTTTTGCATTATCAATACCATTTAACGCAGTTGTTTTGGCATTTTCCAAAGCAACTTCTGCATCGCTTAATGCCGTTTCAATTGTTGCAAGTGTTTGCATTGCTTGTTGTTTTGCTTCTTCATTACCACCAAAATCTTTTTCTTGAACATAGTTTTTATAATTCAAAAATTCAACTTTCTTTTCTCTAAATTTCTTTAATGCAACTTGATAAACGCTATCATCTTTTACAAACATATCTTCTCTTGTTTTGTCAAGAGTTTGGCAAGTGGTTTGGTAGGTTTTTGTAACAATATCCAATGTTGCTTGTTGAACCAAATTGAGTTGTTCTCTTACCTTTTCAAACTTTGCTTGTTTTACTGCAAATTCTTTTGCTTCGTAATATGCATTTTTGAGTTCTTGTGATAAAAATTCTTTTGTTTCATCTCTTGATTTTTTGATTTTTTCAATCATTTCATCGTTTGACCATTTTTTTATTTGTTCCATATTTAGATATGGTTCACATTCAAGCAATAATTCTTGTATTTTTTCTTTTGTCAAAGTGTCAAGTTTTGTAAGTGTTCCACTTACATCAAGTTCTTCAAGATAACTTGAAAGGTCATCTTTTATGCTATTAAATAATTTATCAGCATCGCCTTTATTCCCTGAAAATTGGATTTTGATTTCATTTTCTCCACTTTTAACATTGCCTTCAAACAAAAATCCCATTTCTTTTGAATATGATGCGAAAAGTTTTACAGCACTGTTCGCGTCTTTGCCAACAAATTGTTCACCATTTGCTTGTGCAGACAAAATAAGATTGCCTTCTTCATTCTTTGCATTTACACTAACAACTTTGTCATTACTATCTAAGATAAATTCAACAGATGGGTTGAGTGAAACATTCATAACTGTGTTATCATCATGTCCATCACAACCTGTAAGTAACATTGTTGCAGGTACAGCAAGACAAGCAGAAAGTACAAAACTTACAATTTTTTTATTCATATTATTCCTCCTAATAACAATAATACTATAACAAATAAATCTTTAATATGTAAAATGATTTTTTGAGAAAAAATATACATTATTGCATTATTTATTGAAAATCTTTTTATATTTTGATAATAAAAATATTTGACATATTTCTTCCATTTATTATAATAAAATTATGAAAACAAAATTTAATTTTATTTTTGCTATAATTTTATTAAGCATTTTTATTATCCCTTTTTTTGCCTGTGCAGGTTGCAAAAATACTCCGCAAGATGTTGATGTTATACTGCTTTCTGGACAATCTAATATGGTTGGAGTATCAGAGCGAAGCGAACTTAAAAATGTATGTGGTGAAGATATTTACAATGAACTAATAAATGGTTATGACAACATAGAAATGTGTGTTCAAATTCACTCACCTGAATCTGCATTTATACCATTTACAAAATACACTCTTGGACTTGGCACACAAAGTGAACAGTATTTTGGTTTGGAAGTTGGTATTTGCAAAACATTAAATGAATATTTGCCAAATAGAAAAATATTTTTGATAAAATGTGCTATTGGTGGCTCTTCAATTTACGAACACTGGCAAAAAGATTGCTATATTTATCAATTATTTGAAAAAACAATTCAAAAAAGTTTGGACTATATAAAATCATTGAACTACAACCCAAAAATAAAAGCAATGTGTTGGATGCAAGGTGAATCTGATTATGGTGGTTATGAGCAATATTATTACGATTGTTTGGTTAATTTAAAAACAAACTTAACAAACACTTTTAGTGATTATATGGAAAACTTTGCATTTATTGACACAACAATCCAATTTGATGGAGAAATTAATGAAGCAAAGAAAAAATTTGCACTTCTTCCAAACAATTATTATATTGACACCGACATTATGGGAATTGTTGAACCAAATGTAAAAGGTTTAATTCTTGGCAACCCTATGCACTACAACGCAAAAAGCGAATATCTTTTGGGACAACTTTTTGGAAGAAAACTTGTTGGACTTATATAAAAAAGTTAGAGAGAAATCTCTAACTTTTTGTTATTATTGAGTCAACACACAAAGTGCCTGAAATTACTTTTATTGAAACAATTTGTCCAGTATTTTGCAAACCAGTGATTGAATATATACATTCTCTTTGTCCGCTATTATTTAGGTCAATAGTCTTTGTAACACCGTCAATATTTATTTCAACTTTGCAATCACTATCTTGCATAGCAAAGAGAACAAATCCTATTCCTTTGAACCTATATTCACTAATTCCTGTGCTTTTTACAACATAGCCATAAGTAGAAAAAGTTATTTGTTTATAAGCAGATGTTGTATTTGATTTATAATAAGTAAGTACATTTGGAGCATTAAGTTCACCTTCAAAAATGTAATAAAAATCAATTTGGGAAATTGTTACATATTTGTTTCCACCATTTTGAGATTTTGTGTCAGTTACATATAATTTATAG
>CALDLU010000129.1:0-1958 GCA_937915245.1 uncultured Clostridia bacterium
TAAGACATATAATCACTGAACCCTGCAAAACTATTTTTTGACCTTATTTTTTTATATTTTAATGATTTTGACACCATTTTTGCTAATTTTTTTGATAATTTTAGTTGTTTTTTATTTAATTTACAAAAACCATAATAAACAACTTCGCCTTTTGAATGATATGACAAACTTACTGCAATCTTTTTCTTTTTAATAAAATTAAGCAAATATTTGTTCTCATAACTATTAGATTTTTCTCCCAAATAGCCATTACTATTAGGCAAAAATTTTATAAAGTTTCCTTCACCAAAACCTGCATCAAAATTTTCGTTTAAATCTACACCAAACGCATTTGCTTTAAAAAGACTAAAATCCTGACTTTTGTTTATTCTTTTTATCATATGTTTTGTTCGTTCATCTTTTATCCACTCAGTCCCATCAAGACATAGTCTTATTCCATCTGGATTAAGCATTGGCAAAATATAGCAACCAACATCAATTTTTAGATTTTGAACAAGATACAAACAAAGACAGCTTGATATATACTCTCTTGCATGGATACCACCAGTTATTAACATTTGCTTATTTGTATACTTGCCAATATGAAAGCCAATCAAATCTTGACCTAACATACTTTTGCCATAAACATAATACTTATAAGATTTTTTTAGTTCATCAATTCTTGATTGCAAAAATTCAAAATTATCTATCATAACAAACTTTCAATGGTCTTTTTAATTTTATTTGCAATCTTTTGTGCTTTTTGGTTGTCGATACATTCAACTGTTATTCTAATCTTTGGTTCAGTTCCACTCGCTCTAACAATAACCCTTCCACTGCCTGCAAGTGCTTTTTCTTGCCTTTTGATTTCAAGCAATACAGCATCGCTCTTGATTATCTTTTTATTTTCTGTTTTTACACTTAAATTTACAGTTGAATACATATTCAATTTTATTGCTTTATCAAATAGTTCAGGCTTTTCTTTGTATATCTTTAACAAGTAAAGTGCAGTTAAAATTCCATCGCCAGTTGTTGAAAGTTCACTTATAATAATATGCCCACTTGTTTCAGCACCAATGTTATACTTTTTTGATTTCATAATCTTGGCAATGTTTCTATCTCCAACATCAGTCCTTATTAACCTTGTGCCAATTTTTTCCAAATGTTTTTCAAGTGCCATATTTGTCATTATTGTACCAACTGCATATTTTTCGTTTTTATATTTTGCAAGTATCCAAAGAATTTTATCTCCATCAATCACAATGTTATCTTTTGTTATGCACATAACTCTGTCAGCATCTCCATCAAAGCAAAAGCCAATATCACATTTTGATTTTTTCATATTCTGTATAAATATATTTTCATCTAAAACACTTGCATTTTTGTTAATTTCACCACCATCATTAACAACAACAGTTTTTGCCCCCAAACTTTCAAAAATTGTCTTTGCATATGAACTTACTGCACCATTTGACAAATCTAAAAATATTTTCAAATCACTTAAATCTTTGTCGCAAACTAGGTTTAAAAATTTAATATAAGCATCTGTACTAACCTTTTTGATTACAGGTTTTTTATTAGATTTTTGCAGTTTTAAGCCTTTTTCAAGCAAAATTTCTTGATTTTCGTTTAATTTATACCCATTTTTATTGAAAATCTTTATTCCATTATATTCACTTGGATTATGACTGGCAGTTATCATTACACCATAATCAAACTCAAAAAATCTGGTTAGAAACGCAACACCAGCAGTTGAAACCACTCCAGCATCAAAAATTTCAGCATCATTTTGCGATAGACCTTTTGCAAAACTTTGCAATATTTTTTCGCCACTTTCTCTTGTATCTCTGCCAATAAGAACTTTTGCATTTTTTGTCATCTTTGCAAGAGAAAATCCCACTTCTTGACAAAGTTCAAGTGTCAATTTTTCACCAAATACTCCACGAATACCATCTGTTCCAAAGTATTTGAGTGGACTA
>CALDLU010000130.1:0-2796 GCA_937915245.1 uncultured Clostridia bacterium
GGATGGGTGCAAATTAAATCAATACTTTCATTTTGAATATTCTTTAAATCACAAGCATTACCAAGTTCAACTTTTATTTCATTGTTAAATTCGCAATCAAAATCAAGTTTGGTTTTTGTAATCTCAACAGCCTTTGGATTAATATCAACTCCAATTGCATTACGATTGTTTAATTTACATTCAATTAGTGTTGTTCCACCACCAATAAATTGGTCAAGCACCAAATCGTTTGGTTTTGAATATCTCAAAATAATATTTTTAGCAACATAAGGCGAAAAGTTTCCACGATATTTTGCATCATGAGTTGCCCATTTGCCACGATTAGGAAACGACCAAACAGTGTTAGTTTCCAATTCAAATTTTTCTTCCATCTATTTTAAAATTTCCTTCAACTTGCCGTTAGATAAATCTTTAATATTATAAAGGTTGTCCATTACATCAAAAGTTTCTTCAAGGTTGTTTCTAGCATCAACCCAACCTAAACCATCAGTAACCCAAACAAAAGCAAATCCTTTAATATGTTTGCTTTCTTCTGCAATCATTTTATAACTTCTTGCAGTTTCATTAAGTTTTGAACCTGAACTAGAGTAAAAGTTTGTTTCAAAAGCATAAATACAATTATTAGTTTTTACAACATAATCAAATCTTTTTGCAACTTTGCCAAGATTGGATAAAGAAGATAAATTAATGTTCCATTTGTTTTCAATATCTTTCAAATACATTTCTTTAAAATAAGTTTGGTTTAAAATAAACCCTTCTTTTTCAATAAAACCTTGTAAAACATCTTCCATAAGATGTCCGCCACGATTTTTTCTTCCATTAGAGCCAAGACCAACTTCAACCCCAGTAGCATAATCTACAAGATTGTTTACCAAGTGATTTGATATTAAGTCAAACAAACCAGTTTTTCTCATAAACTTTTTTAAAAGTTCAACATCATCAATATTTGTAAAGTTGTATCTTAATTTTTCGCCATCATCAACAACTTTAATTTCTTTTTCTCTAACAGCAATTAAAAGTGGCAAACATTTTCTAATTTCTGGATACCTTTTGAATAAGTTGTCAAAATCTTTTTCAATATTTTTAGACCCTACAAGTGAATTCATTATATTTAATTCGACTTTTATTTTATCTATGTTTTTATAGACTGTATTAAAATCTGTATAATATTCATAAGTCGCAATGCTATCAGTAAAAGTATTGAACCATTCTTTAAAATTTCTTTTCATTAATCATTTACTCCTTTTATCTCTATAGCAATATTATCAGGTGAAGAATAATACCATGTGGCAATTTTTGGTGTCAATATATTATTTTCTTTAATAAGACCTTCGCTTTTATATAATTGAGTTACACATCCCAAATAAGATCTATCTGAATTAATATTTAATTTGTATTTCTTTCCATTTATAAGAATTTGTAAAGATGCAACGTCTGACGGAATTTCTTTTTCTATCTCGGTGGGCAATCTTAATATCCTTGCACGAATGTCATTCAAAGTTATTTTTTTATTTAAAATTAATTTTGTTTTATTCATATTGCTTTGAATATTTTGTGGGGTTTGAATAATGGAATTGCTTTTTAATGTTAAATTTTCCAATGTTTTTGCATCAAAAACAGGTTTTAAATTAAATCCTAGTCCGATCGAAATACATTGTTGTATAAGCGATTTTCCATCTATAAGAATTATTTGTCTTGACTTATCTTCTTCTGCAAATTCCTTTGCTCCTGATGGGAATTTTGCTGTTGTTACAAAGATTCCTTTATAATTTAAAGGCATTATACCTCTTAATTCTCTTAAATCTTTTATTGAAATGGTTGATGATGGCTTGTAGCGTTTTGCTTGAACATAATATCTGACTTCATCCAAATTAGACAAACCATTAAGACCGGATTTTACACAAGTCAAATCAATTCCACCATCTCTAGATCTTTGAGTTACAGTTACTTCATCTAGTCCAAGTTTCTCCAAAAAAAATTTTAAAAATTCTTCAAATTCATACCCATTATCAAAAGAATTATATAATTTTTCAACACTTTCTTTTAATTCTGTTTCATTTAATTCAATAATATTACTCATTATTTTCTCCTTTTGTAATTCATTACAACAATTTCAGTTATATCTCCACGTTTACTTGCTTGGCAATTTATCATTCGTTTTGCATAAACTCTTTCAATTGCAAAACCATTATATAGGTCATCAAAAAAGTTATCATTTTCATTTGTGTTTTTAGGGTCAGAATTTGAAAGCATAAGCAAACAGTCTTTTTTATCTAAATCCTTAAAATTTTTAGCAAGTTTAATTTGGTCGTTATCGTCAAACCCAGATTTATCATAACTTACAAATGAATTATTTTCGACAAGTGGGCGATAAGGTGGGTCAAAATAAACGAAAGTGTTTTTATCCGCATTGATTAAAACTTGTTCGTAGTTACCAAAACTAATCTCAACTTTTTGCAACAATTTTGAGCAAAGCAATAAATTGTCTTTATCACAAATCAATGGGTTTTTATATTTGCCATGCGGTACATTAAATTTGCCACTTTTGTTAACTCTATAAAGTCCATTAAAACAAGTGTGGTTTAAGAATATGAAATCGGCACACTTTTCAAAATCGTAATGACCATTCAAATGAATTGAGTTATATCTGTCCCTAACGTTATAAAAATATTTTGCTCTATCATCACAAGATAAATATTCTTTTTCAAGAACTTCCAGTTGCTTTATAACCTCATTTACATCTGCTTTTATACATCGATAACAATTTATAAGTTCTTTATTTATGTCATTAATGTA
>CALDLU010000131.1:0-5035 GCA_937915245.1 uncultured Clostridia bacterium
TTGTTTAATCATTCTATTAACCTAACAAATTTTTTACTATATTGGCAATTTTTACACAGTCATTACAAGGAGCATATGAAAGATATGCTTGCATAATCTTAAATATGCGACACCGACTAAAAGGGCAAACTCCTGCGTGTAAATACCAAGCGAGCCTCGAATTTCAGGCTATTTTTTTGATTTTTGTATTAAGCAAACTCCTGCCTGCTTTTATTATGCGAGCCTAGAATCTATGGCTTAATTTTTTGTTTAATCATTCTATCAAACTAACAAATTTTTTACTATATTGGCAATTTTTACACAGTCATTACAAGGAGTATAGAAAAGGTGTGGTTGAACAATTTTAAGCAATTTTTATTCTTTAGGTAGATGTAAATATGTAATAATAAAGTAAAAATGACTAGATAATTTCTGGTCATTTTTATTTTGAAGTTTAATTCATAATAATGATAAATAATAAAATTTTTCCTAAAATTAGCACTCTATACTTGACAGTGCTAATTTTTTGATATATAATAGTCGCCGATAATGGAAATAAGGTCAAAATATTGATAAAAAATCAAATTTTGACATACTAAATTATCAAGGGAGGCATTATGAATTTTGATAAATACACACAGACAAGTGCCAATGTTATCAATGCATCCAGCAGTTTGGCAAGAACATACGAAAATTCACAAATAGAAGTTGAACATTTGATATATTCTATGCTAGACAATAAAACACTCATTTATGAGATTTTGGAAAAATGTAATATTGACACAAATGGTCTAAAATTAAGTTTACTAAATACAATAAAAAATATGCCAAAAGTTAGTGGGCAAAGTGAAGTTTATCCATCTAATAATTTGGTGAAATTATTTAATTTGGCAGAAAATATTGCAAAAAATATGCAAGATGAATATGTTTCAATCGAACATTTATTTTTGGCAAGTTTTGACTGTCTTGGCGATAATTTAAGTCGAATTTATCGTGAATATGCAATAACAAAGGATAAGTTTGTTAAAGAACTTGCAAAAGTAAGGGGAGGTGCAAAAGTGACAACTGACAATCCAGAAGATACCTACAATGTTTTGGAAAAATATGGTACAGAACTTGTAAGTTTGGCAAAAAGCCAAAAAATTGACCCTGTTATTGGCAGGGATAATGAAATAAGGAATACAATTCGTATTCTTTCAAGAAAAACAAAAAATAACCCAGTGCTTATTGGTGAAGCAGGTGTTGGTAAAACAGCAATAGTTGAAGGTCTTGCAATAAGAATTGCAAAGGGAGATGTCCCAAGCAGTTTGAAAAACAGAAAGTTATTCTCTCTTGACCTTGGTGCATTGGTTGCTGGTGCAAAATATCGTGGAGAATTTGAAGAAAGATTAAAAGCAGTTCTCAACGAAATCAAAAAGAGTGAAGGTGAAATCATTATGTTTATCGATGAACTTCACACAATCGTTGGTGCAGGAAAAACTGATGGTGCAATGGATGCAGGTAACCTATTAAAACCTATGCTTGCTCGTGGTGAACTTCACTGCATTGGTGCAACAACATTAAATGAATATCACAAATATATTGAAAAAGATCCAGCACTTGAAAGAAGATTCCAACCAGTAATGGTAAACGAACCAACAGTTGAAGATACAATTTCAATTTTGCGTGGATTAAAAGAAAGATATGAAGTTTTCCATGGTGTAAAAATTAGCGATAGTGCATTAATTTCGGCAGCAGTACTTTCAAACAGATACATTACTGACAGATTTTTACCAGATAAAGCGATTGACCTTGTTGATGAAGCATGTGCAATGGTAAAGAGCGAAATTGATAGTATGCCAAGTGAAATGGACGACATTAAACACAAAATGATACAACTTGAAATTGAACAAACAGCACTTAAAAAAGAAACAGATAAACTTTCGAAACAACATTTAGACGACATCACAAAAGAGTATAACGAGTTAAAAGAAAAATTTGATACAATGTCGGCAAAATGGCAAAAAGAAAAAGAAAATATTAACAAAATTAACAATTTAAAAGCAAAAATTGAACAAACAAATCTTGCAATCGAAAAATCAGAAAGAGATTATGATTTAAGCAAAGCCGCAGAACTTAAATACAAAACTTTGCCAGAACTTCAAAAAGAATTGGCTGAACTAGAAAATTTGGAACAAAACAACAATTTGTTAAAGAGCAAAGTTACTGATGAAGAAATTGCAGAAATTGTTTCTCGTTGGACACAAATTCCACTTACAAAACTTATGCAAAGTGATAAAGATAAATTGTTACATCTTGCTGATGAACTTCACAAGAGAGTTATTGGTCAAGATGATGCAGTTGAAAAAGTCAGTGATGCAATTATTCGTTCAAGAGCAGGTATTCAAGACCCAAACAGACCAATCGGTTCATTTATGTTCCTAGGTCCAACAGGTGTTGGTAAAACTGAACTCACAAAAGCACTTTGTGCAAACTTGTTTGATAGCGAAAAGAACTTAATCCGTATTGATATGAGTGAGTATATGGAAAAGTTTAGTGTTACTCGTTTGATAGGTGCTCCACCAGGATATGTTGGTTATGAAGAAGGTGGTCAACTTACCGAACAAGTAAAGAGAAAACCTTATTCTGTTGTACTTTTTGATGAAATAGAAAAAGCACACCCAGATGTATTCAATGTTCTTCTTCAAATTCTTGATGATGGTCGTGTTACAGATGGTCAAGGTGTTACTGTTGACTTTAAAAACACAATTATAATAATGACATCAAACCTTGGTGCTGATGCAATTATGAACGGAATAAAAGAAGATGGAACATTATCAAATGAAGCAATCGAACAAGTACAAAAAATGTTAAAAATGCAATTTAGACCAGAGTTTTTGAACAGACTTGATGAAATTATATTCTTTAAGCCTTTAACAAAAACTGAAATTGTAAGCATTGTTGATTTGTTACTCAAAGGTCTTGAAAATAGACTCCAAGACAGACAAATTACATTAAAAGTAACAGATAAAGCAAAACAATTTATCGTTGACAATGGCTACGATGTTGCTTTTGGTGCAAGACCATTAAAGAGATTTATTCAAAACAATGTTGAAACATTGATTGCAAAATATATGCTTGCAAATGACCTTGCTCCAAATTCAACAATAATTGTTGATGTTGCAAACGATGAAATAGTTGTTAAATAATAAAAAATTCCACATAAAAGTGGAATTTTTTTATTAATATTGACAGTTATTTGGGGTCCTTGGGTAAGGGATAACATCACGAATGTTGTCAACTCCTGTTAGGTACATAACAAGTCTTTCAAAGCCCATTCCAAATCCAGAGTGAATGCATGAACCAAATTTACGAAGATTCAAATACCAATCAATTTTTTGTGCATCAATGTCCATTTCTTTGCATCTTGCAACAATTTTGTCGTAATCTTCTTCTCTTTGACTTCCGCCCATAAGTTCGCCAGAACCAGGAACTTCCAAGTCAACGGCAGCAACAGTTTTGCCATCTGGGTTTAATTTCATATAATATGCTTTGATGTCTTTTGGCCAATTTTTGATAAATACAGGACCATTAAAGTATTCGGTTAAGTACTTTTCGTGTTCTTTTGCAATATCTTCGCCTTGTTTTGGTTCGAATTCCCATTTTACATTTGCTTTTTGCAAAATATCAATGGCTTCTTTGTGGTCAATCCTTGTAAATTTGCTAGAAAGCAATCTTTCAAGTTTTTCCACCAAACCTTTTGAAACAAAACTATCAAGAAAAGCGAGTTCGTCAGGGCAGTTGTCCATAACATATTTTACAACAAACTTAAGCATATCTTCTTCAATATTCATAAGTTGTTCCAAATCACAAAAAGCAATTTCTGGTTCAATCATCCAAAATTCGTTTGCGTGAGTTTTTGTGTTTGAATTTTCTGTTCTAAATGTTGGTCCAAAAGTATATATTTTTGAAAATGCTTGTGCAAAAGTTTCACCATGAAGTTGTCCACTTCCTGTAATCATTGCTTTTTCGCCAAACAAATCTTTTGAAAAATCAACTTTTCCGTCTTTTGTTTTTGGAAGATTATCAAAATCAAATGTTGTAACTTTGAACATTTGGTCGCTTCCTTCACAGTCAGCAGTTGTGATAAGTGGAGTGTTTACATACAAATATCCATTACTTTGGAAATATTCATGAATTGCCATTGCAGCAACACTTCTTACTCTAAACACTGCTTGGAATAAGTTTGTTCTTGGTCTTAAATACGCAATTTCACGAAGATACTCAATTGAATGTCTTTTCTTTTGAAGTGGATAAGTTTCATCTGTTTTGCAGAAAATTTCAACACTTTGTGCTTGAATTTCAAATGGTTGTTTATTTTCTGGAGTTAATAATACTTTACCTTTAACAATAATTGTTGAACCAGTGTTAAGTTTTGAAACTTCATCAAAGTTTACATCACTATTTGCAAAAAATACCACTTGACAACTCTTAAAACAAGTGCCGTCCATAAGGTCAATAAAACCAAATTCTTTGCTTGCTCTAACACTTTTTACCCAACCCGAAACTTCAATTTCTTTGCCTGAAAAACTTTCAAGGTGAGAATAAATCTCTTTTATTTCTGCTTTTTCCATAATTTTCTCCTAGCAAAAAGAGTATAGCAAATAGGGTGTAAAATTGCAACATTTTAAACTATATGCCTTTATGTAAAAAATAAAAATAGGCAAAAAGGTGCCTTTTGTTCATTTTTGTTAATTTTATCAATTATTTGACATTTTTTGCATAATTGTATATAACTTAACATAAGGAGGAAGTTTATGAATAAAACAAAAAGGGGGTTGCAATTATCTGCAGCTATTGTAAGTATTGTGTTTTCATCGTTGTTATTATTTGGCTCAATAGTAATTTTAAATACTCTTGCTGAGTATGTTGCAACTTATGGAGAGACCAATGAGAGCATGGCAGCAGTTAGAATGATTTACATTTTTGTAATGATTTTTGCTATTTCAACTATTATTGTTTCTTCAATTATTTGCTTAAAACCAAAACAAGATATGCACAAAGGTCTTTGCATCAC
>CALDLU010000132.1:0-4463 GCA_937915245.1 uncultured Clostridia bacterium
GCACATTTGCCAACTTCTTCAAGTGTTTCACTAACATGAGTAGAAACAAAAGTGTTATATTTTTTTGCAAGCCTATTGCAAATGTCAAACATCTTTTCACTTGCACCATAAATTGAATGGCAGTAGAAATTTGCCGTTATAATTGGACTAGTTGCAATCACTTTTTGATACATAACTTCAAGTTGTTTGTCAGAAATTACTTTGTTCATATTATATCGTGGTCCAACGCTGACCACTGCCCTAATGCCACAATCTGTAAAAGCCTTTGCTATGCTGTCAAAAAAATAATAGTTGTCATTTACTGTTGTAATTCCATTTTTTGCATATTCAAGGCAAGCAAACATCGTGGCAAAATAGACATCTTTTGCAGTTAAATTTCTTTCTTTTCGTTGCATTTCGCAAAGCCAATCTTGCAAAACCATTCCACCAGAATTGCCTTTGAAAATTTCCATTGCACTGTGGGTGTGAGCATCAACAAAGCCCGGCATAACAATGTTTTGCTTTGCATCAATAACCTTGTCGGCAGAACTATCCGTCATTTTGCCAACATATTGAATTATATTTTCATCAATGACAATTTCGCCCAAAAATGGCTCACTATCAAAGTGTTTAACAATAATTGCATTTGTAATTTTTGTTTTCATTTTTGCTCCTTACATCTATTTTAGCAACTTTTGAAAAATATGCAAAATAAAAACATAAATTTGTAGCCTAGGCTTGTCATTTTTTGACAAAAAAAGTCCAACAAAAGGCTAACAGTTTTGAAACTAGCAGAATAACAAAATAGGAACAATGCAAATGCAGTGCACTGTTCCTTTTATTTTGGTTTTAATAATTATATAACCTGCTTATATCTAGTACTATTTTATGTTTTTACATATTAGTAAAATCAATTAAATTTAATCACTTTTCTTTACATTACCAATAAATTGTTTTAAAAATTTTGCTGCAAGATTTCTATCTAACATTTCGTGTATTTTTTGATTTTCATAACTTCTCAAACAATTATAACATGATGGGTTACAATTACAGCTTTCCATATTATTTAATGCAGATTTCATAATTTTATATAATACCATCCCATCTTCAGTTACCAATCTTCTTGAGTGTCCTGCACCGCCCAGCACAGCATCATAAATTATTATTGATTAATTTAATTTTCCCTGTATAATTTTTAAAGAAAGACAGGCTTTTATATCTTTTCTTTCAATATTCATATCTTTTGAAATTGCATATAGTATTGCATACATGGTCGAAATCATTGTGTTGTAATCAGACGTATTGCAATCAAAACTTATTTTTACGACATCGGTATTAAATGTGTGATGAAGTGAATACCGATACAATTCTTGACATTCGCATTTAAATTGACCATAAGAACTTTCATGCTTGTTCGTCGTATAAATCTTATGCTTTTTATGTTTTTTATCTTTATTTGCTTCTTTATCATCTACAATGTTTTCATCTTCTGCATATACAAAACCACATCTAGGACAAACATAAAAATTGTTTGAGGATTTAACTATCAAAGAATCATTGGTAGTGGACTCTATTGTAACTTTAATATCATTATATAAGAAAGAGCGTTTTTCTATTGTTTTTGATTCAGTATTACCTATATAATAATCATCAGATTTATAATTTTTTCTTGTCTAGATAATGGGACCTCTTTTGCCTCTCTTTCTGTCATAAATCCGGAACGTGGTTCAATGCTTTCATTGTAATCATGAGGAAAAAGCAATCCCCACAAGAAGAACATTTAACCCCTGTTTCTGGGATAGGAACAACACTATAATTAACACACTGACATTTTGGATTATTGCAAATTCCAATATATGCAGTATACCATTCTTTATGATTATTCCCAATATTTGTTTTCTTTATATATCGACTGGTATATAGTTTTCCATCTGCAACAACCTTTGATGACGTGGCATATTCTGCAATCGCTATAGACAAATCCCTACTAAGCCTTAATTTATTTAAATTTCCAGCGGTTGTATTTTGCTCTAATTCCACTGTGTCAACAGGAAACCCATATCTAGGCAAAATATTACCTCTTGCTAAGAAATCAATAAGTTTATTATTTTTGTAATTTTTTAATTTTCTTTCACATCTTGTTGCTTTTTCCAAATCATCTTTTTTGTATTTTTTTATGGATTCTTCAAATTCTTTAATATTATTTTCATATTCTCGTAAAAGTAATGTAAAGCTTCCTTCTTCACCAATAAAAGAATCTAGCCACTTAAATGTTTGTAAACCAAGTCTGTTATGTAATTCATTTGCATCTGGGATAGATCGTTTCAACATATCAGTAAGTCTATTAGGTTTGCTTTTTAACCAGTCAATAAATAATTGATAATTTTTCTCATTTATAAATTTATCCTAATTGTTGTGATCATACAAATCGGGATGATCGGCAAAAAACATACTTAAAGAAATTGCATATATATGCCTTCTTACAATCTTTTCATTATCAACCTTGAACAATGGTGGCAATATTATACCACTAATCATTTTGTTTGGTTCTCTAAAAAATGACAAATCATGGGAACTTAATTTAGCAAATGTTAGTGCATAAGCAGCCGCATTCACACTTCTTCCTGCTCTACCTGCTCTTTGTGCATAATTGGATGGCAAAGGTGGAACATCTCTTAAAAATACCGTTTCAAGATCACCGACATCGACACCCATTTCAAAAGTAGTTGAACATGATAAAGCGTTAATTTCTTTTTTAATAAATTCTTCTTGATATGTAGCACTTTCTTTTTTGCTTAATTGTGCTGTATGTTCCTTAATGAATAAAGGCGACATTCTATCGCTAAAATAAAGTTTAGCAAAGTGATTATCTTTTCTCAGCTTTTGAGAATCTATCGCAATTACTTGTTCTTCACATTTAACCGTAGTACATTTACCAACCATATTATAAGGGGAAACTTTACCGCATTTTGTACACTTATACCATTTTATTGTACAATCATTTGCTATCTTAACTTGTAAATATTTCGCAGGTAATACGTAGGTACAATCCTTATTCTTATCAACCATACAATACTCATTACCACATTCAGGTTTAGTTAAATAATCAAAAAACTGATCCAAAAACTCAATTGCACAATTATTATCTATTTTCAAAAAATGTGTTACATAATACAGTTTGTTGGTTCTAAAGTAATCATTTTCTTTTCCGTTTTTATGTTTTGGCATCCAAGACGAGATGGTTGTTTTAGGAGAAACTTGTTCTTCTTTAGAAATAAACCTTTGAGATGGAGTATAAAATATATACTCTCTATCATTATCATCAACATCGGTATTAGAATCTGTACAGACTGCACCTGTTTTAATTATTTCAAAAATAAGTAAATTTAACAAATTTTTAACACAAATATTATTTGTATCATATTTTTGCGATATAGCATTTATGATTTCATCATTAATACCAAGACAGGTAAATCAGGAGTTCTACTCGCAATATTTTTCATTACAATCTGTTCTCTATTCATTTTTATCAACAATAATAATTCTGGCAAATCAAACTCGTTTTCTAGAAATAAAGACATATAATGTGTTTGATGTGAACAATTATCAACAAGTGCTTTTAATATTTTTAAACTATTATATTTTTTCACATAATACAATAATGTATTTCCATCTTCATCTTTTGTATGTGCAGATGAATATGAAAAGTCTTTTAAAATATTAGGGTCATCTTGTTTAGCGCATAATTCTAATTTACTCATAGTTATAATTTTTTCTTCTGCTTCTTTGCCAGTCATCAAATAATCTAGTGTTACCCCCGAATAATTCAGCTAGTGCAGGCAGAAATTCAATACTAGGGTCTCCTTTGTTCGATTTCCGTTTTGAAATTGCTTTGTCAATTACCTGTAATTTATCAGCAAGTTCATTTTGAGTCCAACCCTTTTCCTTTCTTAATTTTGCGATTGTGTCACCAATCTTGTGTTTCTTTTGAAATAACATATATTTCTCCTTATCACATCAAAATTATATATTAAAGTTGCCACAAAAGTAAACCTACTTATTGTTGCCTACAAATCGTAGATATTTTCATATTCTAATTTTAACTCTACATTTCATAGAAAATGTAAAAATGATATAACTAAAGGTGTCGAATTCGACACCTTTAGTTATATAAAATAAGCTTTTTGTGTTCCTTATTAATCATTATCTTAATAGAGCTTTGCACCTGCCGGAATATGGTCATCAACCATTAGAATATGGAGTTTTTCTTCGCCTTCTTCTTCGTGAATAGCACTGAGGAGCATACCACAAGAGTCAATACCCATCATAGCTCTCGGCGGAAGATTTACGATAGCGATAAGAGTCTTTCCAACCAGTTCTTCCGGCTCATAATAAGCGTGAATACCGCTTAAAATGGTTCTGTCTGTGCCTGTTCCGTCATCAAGAGTGAACTGTAACAGTTTCTTTGACTTCGGTACTGCAAC
>CALDLU010000133.1:0-1969 GCA_937915245.1 uncultured Clostridia bacterium
ATCGCATAATTTTGACACACCTTTTTCCAAAGTTTTTCTCGCTTCATCACCAAATATCATATTTTTTGCCATTTTATTCTCCTTTGATTATTGCCAAAATATCTGCTTGGCGTAAAATTATATAATCTATATCATTAATTTTGTAAGGTGCACCTGCAAATTTTGAATAAATGATTTTATCACCTTTTTTCACTTGCATTTCAACCTTATTTCCATCAAATGTTTGCCCATCTCCAACAAACACAACTTCACCAACTGATGATTTTTCATCACTTACTTGTGGTAAAATTATTCCTGATGGACATTTATTTTCAATCTTTTGTGGCAAAACAACTACTCTATCATAAAGTGGTTTTATTTCCATATTTTTCTCCTTTTTAATATTTTAACCTTTATAATCTATTCATAAAAAATAGAAACCTTGCCTTATTTTGCATATGTTGTCAATTTTTGACATAAGATTTAGTAGGTTTTCATTAAAAATGATACCTATCGAATTTTAGGAGTACAAGAAAGTATGACAAAAAGTTTTAGTTCAAGTAAAAAAACAAAATTTTTCTCTATCTTTTTTATGATAATTTCATTTGCCTTGTGTATTAGTCTTGCTGGTGTTTTTTCTAGTTTAATCACAGTTGGTGGATTTTCAAATATAACAAGTGGAGATGCAAAAAGTTCTGGATTTGTTGTTTATGCTGTCAGTTTATATAAAACTCAAACAAAAGCACAAGCAAGAGAAATGAGTGAAATCGCTATGCATAAAAATGGCGCTGGATATATATATCAAGATGATGAAGCTTTTTATGTTTTTGCATCTTGTTATGAAAATAAAGCAGATGCAGAAAAAGTTGTTTCAAATTTAAAAGAAAATGAAGTTTCAAGTTCAATAAAAGACCTTCAATTTAATGAAATATTATTAAAATCAAAAATGACCGAACAAGAAAAAACAGTACTCATAAAAGCACTGTCATCGTTTAAAAATCTATATAAAAAATTATATGATTTATCTGTGTCAATAGATACAAAATTATTAACTGAAATTCAAGCAAAAGTGTTATTAAATGATATTATTTCCGAACAAAGCAAAGTGCAAACAAACTTTGAAACTATTTTTAATAGTAAATTAACTTCAACATTGCTGGAAATAAAACTTTCTCTTTCAAACATATCAAATATTTTAAATAATCTTGCAGATTTTTCTTCACTTGATATTCCATATACTTCACAAGTAAAAAATACATATTTTCAAGTTTTGTTTGAATATAATTCTCTTTCTTCAAAAATATAAAAATTGCCCCACTTTTGGAGCAATTTTTAATTTTATGAGAATAATTTTCTTACATAGTCATATGCGACAATTTGAACCATTGTTCTGTTCATAGGGCTTGTGATTAAGAATGCTTGACCAACACCCGCTGTAACGATTGTATCTTGTTCTTGTTGGTTAATTTCACCACTCTTACGATAAAGTTCAACAAGGTCATTCATATCACTTGGTGCAAGAGAGAATATCATTGAGTATTGGCTGGCATTAATAACTGCTGTTGATTGTCTTTCAATTTCTGGAGCACCAACAAAGTCTTTAATATTTTGTGTAATAACTATTTGCATACCACCATACTTACGAATTCTTTTTGCCATTTGTGCCATAAAGTCAAGTGCTATTGGGTATTTTGGGTTAATGAACATATGGGCTTCATCAACGGCAACAATAACCTTTCTATTTACGTGATATTTTGAGTTAAAGTCCTTATTTTTAATAATTTCGTTCATCAAATACTTAAAGATAATAAGCATTTGTGCGTTTGCAATAACTTGGTTGTTATTGGCAAGCAACGATTGGAAGTTAAATGTAATAAAGTTTTCTTTTGTTTCCAAACTTGTTGGACCATTCCAAAGTTTACTATTTCTTCCGCCTTTTGCAAACTTTTTGATGTATGTTTCAACAATGTTGAGGTTATTCAAAACATAT
>CALDLU010000134.1:0-1969 GCA_937915245.1 uncultured Clostridia bacterium
AAAAGTTAATGGTCAAATAAAACCGCTTTCAACAAAAATGAAAAACGGCGATATTGTTGAAATAATAACATCACAAAATAGTAAAGGTCCATCAAAAGATTGGCTTAAATTTGTAAAAACAGAGTCGGCAAAATCAAAGATAAATGCTTATTTTAAACATAATTTGAGAGAAGAAAATATCAAGCTGGGACAAAATATGCTTGAACAAGCAATAAAAAACAAAGGATATGTTCCAAACAAACTTTTGATAGACAAATATCTTGATGTGACTCAATTCAAATATGCATTTAACACAATTGATGAACTTTTTGCTGCTATTGGTTATGGAAGTGTTCCGGTAAATAATATTTGTAACAGAATTTGTCAATTATATGAAGATGACCACAAACAGGATATGGCTGCTCAAAATATTCCGGCAGTAACAAACACACTTACAGTAAAAAAGAATAAGGATGGTGTTTTAATTGATGGGGATAGTGGAATGCTTATTCGTTATGCCGGTTGCTGTACACCAGTTTATGGTGAGGGGATAACTGGATATATTTCTCGTGGCAGAGGGGTTACAATTCATTGCTCAAATTGTAAAAACTTAAAATATTTGGAACATGATAGACTTATCAATGCCGTTTGGGACGACAATGTTGAAAATAGGAAATCATCTATTATTGTAAAAATTATTTCGAACAAGTCAGATAGTTTTTTAATTTCTTTAACAACAGAAATGGTTTCAGGTGGGTACAAAATTCTTGGGCTAGATAGTAAAGAAACATCCAATGGAAAGGTAAATACCATATTAAAAGTTGAAATCTCAACGCAATCGGATGTTGAAAAAGTAATAAATATTTTAAAAGACATCAAAGGTGTTGAAGATGTTTTTAGGGTAGGTAGATAATGAAAATTACAACAAATTATGAAAAAATATCAAACGAAATATTTAATGTATGTCATCTATTTTATCCTGAAGAAAAATTAAATGAAAATGAACCTTTGATAACTCACAAAATGACGACAGATAAAAATATTATAACAAATGAATTTACTGTTAAGAATGGTGATGATAATTTTAGTTTAATAGAGAAAAAAGAGTTTAAACCAACAAACGATGTATTAGAAGACCAAAGACAGTTAAAAAGATTTGCAAAACTAACATTATATAAGCTTTTTTCTTCTCACTTTAACAAGAATATGCCATGGGGTTCACTTACAGGCATAAGACCAACAAAAATAGGGTATGATTTATTAAATCAAGGGGTTGACCCATATATGCTTACGGAAGCACTTATGGAAAACTTTTTGGTATCAAGAGAAAAAGCAATGCTTGTTTCAAATGTAATAAGAAATCAAAAATGTATTATAAGAAACGATAAGTTGGTTGACCTTTATATTAACATTCCATTTTGCCCAACAAGATGTAACTATTGCTCATTTATTTCATCGGAAATTGATAGGGTAAGAGAACTGATGCCAAAATATTTGGAATGTTTGGTAAAAGAAATTAATGCAACAAAAGAAATAATAAACAATAACTCATATATAATTAGGACAATTTACATTGGTGGGGGTACTCCAACTGTTTTAACTGCTCAAGAACTTGATTATTTACTTAGCAATATAAACTATCCAGTAAATGAATTTACTGTTGAATGTGGTAGACCTGACACAATAACAGATGAAAAGTTGAAAGTGTTAAAAGAACATGGCGTTACAAGAATAAGCATTAATCCGCAAACATTTTGTGATGCAACACTGAAAAGAATTGGAAGAAAGCATACAGTAAAAGATGTAATAAATGCTTATAAACTTGCATTGCCATATGGTTTTGATGTTAATATGGATTTGATTGCAGGACTCAGTGGAGAAACATTGCGAACATTTAAGCATAGTATTCAAACAGTTCTTGAACTTGCTCCTGAAAATATCACAATTCATACATTATCAAGAAAAAATGGTTCAAATATCACAATACTAG
>CALDLU010000135.1:0-1537 GCA_937915245.1 uncultured Clostridia bacterium
GCATTATTAAAACAAAGAGTAGAAAGGTTAGAGAGTCTTTTAAGTCTATTTGTTTCCAATGGGTTTGTGCCTAAAAATGAGATTAAAGAAAAGACAAGCGAAAGTCAAAATCAAAAACTTTCTAACAGAGATAAGACAAAATACTTATATGAAGGAAAGATATTACCAAAAAATAGATTAGTTCTTGCTATAATAAGAGATTATACAAACAAACATTCACAAACAAACTTAAAAGATTTACAAAGCATATTTGACAAGTCTTTGCAAGGTTCTTTAATGGTTGTAGATAATTTGGAAAATATAAAAAAAATAACTGATTATCAAAAAAGATATTTTTCAAATGAACAAGATTTAATCACTTTAAAAGATGGAACGATAGTTGCTGTTTGCAATCAATGGGGAATTTTTAACATTAAAAAATTTATAATGGTGGCAAATAACTTGGGATATAAAATTGAAGAAATATAAAGAAGGGTATTATGAATATATGTGCGAAAGAAGATTTAAAAAATATAGATAAAAGTAATGATGAAATTAATATAGATTTATTGGAAACCGACAGTATAGAATATTCAAGAAATCAACTTGAAATATTAAATTATCTTGCTAATAATCCTACAATTCTAAATAATGCTAATAATCCAGTTAATATTATTATTGCAGATGAGAAAATCCCTTATCAAATATTTTGTGATATATACAAGCTATATAAAAATATAAGTCAAAATAATAGGGTTAATTTGCTTGTTACCCACAAAACAAGAAGTAAACATAATAGCCCTGAAACTAAATTATGGGATATAGAAACAATAGCAAAAGCCAATCGTTATATCTATAAAATTTGTGATGAGATAAAGTCAAAAAATTTATCTCCAGCAGAAGCATATGCGTACATATATTTAAAAGTGTCAACATTAGTTAAGTATACTGATTCTCCAAATAGAAGTTGGTGTAGCAATGATCAATTTTTTGTTGGAGCATTTTTAAAAGAACCAGAATTTGTGTGTGCTGGATTTTCATCATTAGTCAATGAAATAATTGATACATTAAATATGCCAGGTTTGAAATCTACCAAAATAGTATGCACTGTTAGAAATTTAGAAAATGATAATGTTGGCGACCATTCAAGATTAAGAATAGAAATTGATGATAAAAAATATTCAATTAAAGGACATTTTTATAGCGACCCAACATGGGACAATGTTAGGGGCGATTTCAATATTCCAAAATATTGTCATATGCTTATGGCAGTAAATAGCCAAGATGATAATATGAGCAAATATGAATTTTATGATTTTGATGAAGTTCAAAAAGATAAAGAAGGTAGACCATATTATAATAGATTTTACCCAATGTATGAATATTTGAATGAGCAAGATATTCCAATGCCACAACAAAAATTGGAAAAACTTGTATTTACCACAATGTCAAAAACATCTTCAAAAGGGTTTACTGAATTGTATGATTTATTTACAACAATGGCAAATGAATCATATAATGCACAACAAATTGAAAAGTTTAAGGGCTCATTAAAGTC
>CALDLU010000136.1:0-10602 GCA_937915245.1 uncultured Clostridia bacterium
AATCAAAAAAATAAGCGAACTCTTGGGCGAATTTAATGGAGTATTCTTTTCTCCTGATGAATTGAAACTCATTAAAGAAAGTCCAGAAGATAGGCGAAGATTTATGGATATTGATATATCTCAAACAAACAAACAGTATTTTTATTTGTTAAATAGATATAATCAAATTTTACAAAACAGAAACAAGCAACTTAAAATGAATTTAAAAAGAGAAGAACTTGTCGATATTATGAAAATTTGGAACACACAACTTGCATCTTGTTCATTAAAAATTGCAAAATATAGACAAAATTTTGTATATATGCTTGCTCCTTTTGCAGAAAAAGCCCATTCATATTTAACTGATGGTAAGGAAAAGTTAGGACTAGAATATGTGGGTATTGAAGAAAAAACTGAAGAAGATATAATTACTCATTTAGAAAAAAATCTTGATAAAGATTTGGCTCTTGGCTACACAAGTTACGGACCACATAGAGATGATATAAAAGTAACAATAAATGGGGTTGATGTAAGAACATATGGCTCACAAGGACAACAAAGAACTTGTGCTTTATCACTAAAACTTGCAGAACTTGACATAATAAAAAGTCAAATCAACACAAAACCTGTGTTACTTTTAGATGATGTTTTGAGTGAACTTGATGATGATAGAAAAAATAGATTACTGTCATATTGTCAAAATTCTCAAACGCTTATATCTTGCACTTCGTTCAATTATGATGTACAATGTAATAAAATAGAAATTGAAAATGGCGAAGTAAAAGAGAATAAGGAATAAAAGTTATGATTTTTGAAAATTTGTATTGCAAAGTTTTTGAGTTTTTTCATAATTATTACAGCACCATTAGGAATAAAATACTAGAAAATGAAAAACCAGAAAGTATAAATATCGAGAATAATATTTCGTATGGGAAAAATCCTGAGAATAAATTTGATGTTTATTATCCTAACGATACAGATAATAAAAAATTAACCACCATATTGAATATTCATGGTGGTGGATATGTTACGGGTTCAAAAGAACAAAATGCATTGTATTGTATGATACTTGCAAATATGGGTTATCTTGTTATTAATATGGAATATACAAATGCCCAAAAAGAACCTTTCCCAAAACCAGTAAAAGAAGCATTTGAATTATTAAGATTTTTACAAAAAAATGAAAAATATTCAAAGATGATAGACTATGATAACTTTTTTATTAGTGGAGATAGTGCAGGTGGACATATTGCTTCACTTATTGCAGATGCACAAACAAACGATTTGATAAAGTTTGATTTAAGTTTGTGTGGTGGACCAAAGATAAAAGGTTGCATACTTAATAGTCCAACATTTACTTCATTTGAATTTCTAAATTTTCCATGGCTTAAAAATGGTTACAAAAGAGTTGTTTATGGTAAAAATAGTAATGAAGTAGTGCCACATTTGTGTAATGTTACAGAAACTTTAACAAATGATTTTCCACCAACAATTATTATCTCGGCAAATAATGATTTTATAAAAATGCAAGCCGACAAATTTTGTAAAAACGCAAAAGAATTTAATATTAGTGTAAATCATTATATTTTTGCAGTAGACAAATTTATTGGACATGATTTTACAATAAACTATCCACACATAAAAGAAGGTGTGTATGCAATTTATAAAATTGATGAATTTATAAACAATGTAAAGCAAAATAAAATTCAAAATGGAGTGTTTATTCATAAGGTAAATTTGAACAAAAAATCAAAAGATAAAAAAACAAAAAAAGATATAGAAAATATATTTGAAAATTAAGACAAAGTTAAGTAATTAACTTTGTTTTTTCTTGACATAAAACGCATAATATTTTATTATATTAATAAGTATTTTATAAGGAGAAAATTATGGGGTTATTTAATTTTGTAAAAAAACAACTTCTAAAAGTTATTGAATGGAAAGATGATTCAAAAGAAACAATAGTCTATCGTTATCCATTAAAAGACCGTGAAGAAATTATGACAAGTTCAACACTTGTTGTAAGAGAATCACAAGTGGCAATTTTTGTTCACAAAGGCACAATTCAAGATGTATTTATGCCAGGAACATACAAACTTTCAACAGAGAATATTCCTTTCTTAACAAAGGCATTATCTTTGCCAACAGGATTTGAAAGTCCAATCAAAGCAGAAGTTTACTATGTAAACACAAAACAATTTGTTGGTCAAAAATGGGGAACTCAAAACCCAATTATGATGCGTGATAATGAGTTTGGAACAGTTAGACTTCGTGGCTTTGGTGTATATTCATTCAAAGTTGATGATGCAAAAGTGTTTATGAAAGAAGTTTTTGGAACAAACGCTGTGTACACAGTTAGTGATGTTGCAGAACAAATAAAACCAATGCTTATTGAATCAATAACAGACTCAATCGCAGAAAGCAAAATTTCAGCACTTGACCTTGCAGCAAACTATCGTGAATTTTCTGGAAAAGTTTTGGAATTATCACAAGAACCATTCCAAAAACTTGGACTCAAACTTTGTAGTTTAGTTATAGAAAATATCTCTCTCCCAGAAGAAGTTGAAAAAGCACTTGATGAAAGAACAAAACTTGGCGTTTTGGAAGACAAGATGGGAACATTCACACAATATCAAACAGCACAAGCAATCAAAGATGCTGCCAATAATCCAAATGGTGGGAACTTGGCAGGACTTGGAGTTGGTCTTGGCGCTGGTGCAACAATAGGCAATGTTTTTGCAGGTAGTGTTGCAACAGAAAATAAACCAAAATCAAAACTTGTTGAATGTGATAATTGTGGTGCAAAAATAAAAGAAGGAGTAAAATTCTGTCCAGAGTGTGGAGCGAATCAAGGACTCACTTGCAGTAATTGTGGAGCAGAATTAAATAAAAACGCAAAATTCTGCCCAGAATGTGGCACAAAGGTTGCTGGAAAAAACACTTGCAGTAAATGTGGTGCAGAACTCAAAAAGGGTGCAAAATTCTGCCCAGAATGTGGAAATAAAATTTAATGAATGAAAAAGAAATAACAAGACAAGGTAGAAAGTGTCAGTCTTGTGGTGGAAATATGTCTTTCTCACCAAAAGATAAAGGACTTAAATGTGAATTTTGTCAAAATGTTGAAAAACTTGACTACGATTTTGAGATAATAAAACATAACTTTAAAGGAAATGTTGAAAACAAGAAAGAGTACGACAAATTTGCCAGTGAAAACAAAGTTTTTAAATGCTCAAATTGTGGAGCAAATGTTGTTCTAAACAAATTGGAAGTGGCAAAAAAATGCCCTTATTGTGGAAGTAGTTATGTTGCCGAAGAAAAGGAAATGCCAAGTTTAAAACCAGATGCAATAATTCCTTTTAAATATTCAAAAGAAGAAGCAGGCAAACTCTATAAACAAAGAGTAAAGAAAAAATGGTTTTTACCTAATAAATTCAAAAAAGAGCCACCAACAGATAATATCTCTGGTGTTTATGTTCCTTGCTTTTCATTTGATGCAAAAACAGCAACAACATATAGAGGTGTGCTTGCTCACACAACAACAACTGTTGTTAACGGAAAAACTCACACAAATACTACATATCAAAACATTTCAGGGAATAAAGATTTAAACCAAAAAGATATTATGGTGGAAACAAGTTCTCATTTAACACAAGATATTTTTGATGAACTTAAACCATATGCAACAAGCGAACTGGTAAAATTTACATCTGATTTCATTTTGGGATATAGTGTTGAATATTATGACAATAGTTTGTCAAATTGCAAAAAAATTGCAGATAATATGATGGAAAAAATTATAAAAAATCAAGTATTGTCGCAATATTCATATTCAAGTGTTGTAAGTTATTCACAAAACACAACTTTTGCAGATGAAAAATATAACTATTGTATTTTGCCAATATATCAAGTGAGATACAAATATAAAGAAAAAGACTATTTAACATATATGAATGGTCAAACAGGTAAACTTGCAGGCAAAATGCCAAAATCACCTGTAAAAATTACTTTCTTTGTAATATTTATTGCTTTAATAGTTATTGCACTTGGAATATTATTTTTCTGTACAGATTAAAAAACTCCGAAAGAAATTTCGGAGTTTTTTATTATTTTCCAAAAGTAGATAGTTTTGTATTGCGTGAAGCATTATTTAACTCTTGTAAATTTTTTATTCTTTTGTAATCTTTGTCATATTCAAAGAAAATATTACTCAAGTTTGGGACAATCAGTTCAGTTGATGCACTCATCTCACTCAAAAAATATATTCCGGCATGCTTTAAATTTGGCATATTTGCTTTTTCCAAACAAAAATCGTAAAGTAAAAAATTCTCGCCAACATGTTCCAATTTTGGAAAGTTTATACTTTTGAGTTTTGAATACTTCATAAAACTATTGCCAATTGACTCAAGTTTTGGTAAATCAAGTTCTTCAATCTTATTTACATTTGTAAGACAATAATTCCCAATTCTTTCAATATTTGGGATATAAAGGTCAAATAATTCACTGTTGCTTGAAACAAAGCCATTGCCAATTGTCTTTACTTTCGGCAAATAAAGTTCCTTTACATCATAATTGTAGAACAAAAAGTCATCGCCAATTTTTTCAATATTTGGAACACTTATCTCTTTCAAATTCATTGAAGTTCCAAGAAAGAAATTTCCTGCTTCTTTTATATTATTATCAAAATATTTGATTATTGTGGAAGACTGACTTACAACAATTGTTACATTTTCGCCAATTTCGGGGATAACTGTTATTATTCTATTTTTTTCATTATCAAAATTTACTTTAATATTTTTAATTTTCCCAAGATACGAAAATACATTTTTCTCTTTTTTTAAAAATCCATATACAAATTCACCAATAAATTTTTCTTTGCCAAGCGAAAATAAGTAATTGTCGACAACCAAATATTTGCTTTTGTTTAACTTATGTGGGACATGTCTGTCGCCATTTAGTATTATATTATTTTCACAAAGAATATAATTTCCCCAGTTGTTTTTTGGTAATTTTTTGTAAAATTTCCCATCACTGCCTTGAATGTATCCCACAAGTCCAAAAGAAGTCCCCGAAGTCCTGTGCGTATAATTTTCTATATTAAATCTTTTGATAAATGCATTAGTAAGTCCAGGAGCAATGTTGTCTAGGTTGTTGCTAAAAGTTGCATCTGGATTGTCGACTGTGTGATTATATCTATTTTTTATTGACAAAACATTACGATTTCCTTTTGAAAATTGAATACTTATAACACTTGTGCCATATTCATCTTGTCTTTGTGGGTATTCAAAATTTTCTCTTTTTATTTTGTCCACATCTTTCTTTACTGCAAACCAAACTCTACAAGTGTGAAGTCTTTGAGTGTAAAATGTGCATAACTCTTCATCTTCTTGATAATATTTTCTAAAACATTGTATATCTTCTTCAGTTTGACATTCTGGGTAAAGAATATATCCAGCTTTGTCAAAAATCTCTTCTGGCGATGCCTCTTGTTTGTTTTCAATACCTTTTTCTTCGTTAATTTTTGCATATGCGATGTCAAGAATATAGCTAACAAATTCCTCTTCTTGATTTATAACATCATCAAAGAGAGTTGGGACTTCATCAAAAGTTGTGGAAATTATATTTGATAGCATTTCGGGATATTCCAAAATACTAGAAAACCATTTTCTACATAACTTTGCAAAATGTTCGCCATAATGTTTTTTAATAAACTTTAAATCTGGATTGTCCATATTTACCCTTTGTGGTTATATTTTATCACAAACCATATCTGTTTGCAATATGAGACAAATTTATTGTTGATGCATTGTCTTTTTTGCTACAATTTTTAACTTTTTACTTTATTTATAAACTATAGTATGTTATAATACTATAAGTATATATTTATATATATTAGTTAAAAAATATATATCAATTATATTTGTAAATTTTTAATTAGGAGAACAAAATGGAAGAAGAATTAGACCTAACCAAAAGTGAAAAATATGACCAATCAGATATTCAAGTTTTGGAAGGGCTAGAACCTGTTAGAAAAAGACCTGGTATGTACATTGGTTCAACAGACACAAGAGGACTTCATCACCTTATAACAGAAGTTGTTGATAACAGTATTGACGAAGCACTTGCTGGTTATTGTACACACATTGAGGTTACACTCAATGATGATGGCTCATGCAGTGTTGCAGATAATGGTCGTGGTATTCCAACAGGAATTATTGCAAAAGAAGGTAAAAGTGCAGTTGAAGTTGTTTTAACAAAACTTCACGCTGGTGGAAAGTTTGGGGGCAGTGGTTACAAAATCTCTGGTGGACTTCATGGCGTTGGTGTAAGTTGTGTTAATGCCCTTTCAAAATGGCTTAAAGTTGATGTTTATCAAAATGGTTATCATTTTTATATGCAATTTAGTCGTGGTAAAGCAGATGCTCCACTCAAAAAAATGGAACCAAATGATAGAAGGGGAACAACAGTAACATTCCTTCCTGATGACACAATATTTGAAACAGTTGAATTTGATTATGAAACAATTAAAAACAGATTTCGTGAAATTGCCTTTTTGAACAAAGGAATAGTTATAACTTTGGAAGACAAAAGAGCAGGAAAAGAAAAGAAAGATGTTTTTGAATTTAAAGGTGGAATTATTGAATTTGTTGATTATCTTAATATTAACAAAAATCCATTATTCCCACACCCTGTATATTTCAACAAGATTTCATCTACAAGTGAAGTTGAAGTCGCATTCCAATATAACGATGGATACAACGAAATAATCCACACATATGCAAACAATATTAACACAGAAGAAGGTGGAACACACCTTGTTGGATTTAAGAACTCACTTACAAAAGTCATAAACGATTTTGCTCAAAAAAATAAAATCTTAAAAGAAAATGAAAAACTTTCTGGTGATGATTGTAGAGAAGGTCTTACAGCAGTTATTTCTGTAAAACTTATGAACCCACAATTTGAAGGTCAAACAAAAACAAAACTTGGAAATAGCGAAATGAGAACAGAAGTTGAAAAAGCTATGACAGAAGGTTTTGGAGATTTCTTGGAAGAAAATCCAGCACTTGGTAGAGAGTTGGTTTTAAAGAGCATAACAGCACAAAGAGCAAGAGAAGCAGCAAGACTTGCAAGAGAATCAACAAGAAGAAAAGGTGTGCTTGAAAGTACAACACTTCCTGGGAAACTTGCAGACTGTACAGAAAAAGACCCAACACATTGCGAAATATATCTTGTCGAAGGAGATTCGGCTGGTGGCAGTGCAAAACAAGGTAGAGATAGAAGATTCCAAGCAATATTGCCACTTCGTGGTAAAATTTTGAATGTTGAAAAAGCAAGATTGAATCATATTTTGGAAAACAACGAAATAAAAAGTATGATAACAGCATTTGGCGCGGGTATTCAAGATGACTTTAATGAAGATAAGTTAAGATACAAAAAAATTATTTGTATGACCGATGCCGATGTCGATGGTTCACATATTAGAATTTTGCTTTTAACATTCTTCTTTAGATTTATGCGCCCACTTATTGAAAAAGGTTATGTTTATTCAGCAATGCCACCACTATACAAACTCGTTCGTGGAAAAGAAGAAATGTATTTTTATAGTGATGAAGAACTTGAAGAAAACTTAACAAAGTATGGCAGAAAAGGTATCACAATTCAAAGATACAAAGGTCTAGGAGAAATGAACCCAGAACAACTTTGGGAAACAACAATGAACCCAGAACACAGAATACTTATTCAAATAACAATGAAAGATGCAGTTGAAGCAGATGCAATGTTTAATAAGTTAATGGGAGAAGATGTTGACCTTCGTAGACAATTTATTGAAGAAAATGCAACATTGGTTGAAGACCTTGATGTATAGTAAAAATTAATTGAAAGGTGAAAATATGGAAGAAAAGAAAAAAGAACTTCACGAACTTTTTGCAAACACAAAAGTTATGCAAGTTGAAGCGACTGATGAATTAAAAAAATCGTTTATCTCTTATGCAATGGCAGTAAATGTTTCTCGTGCTATTCCTGATGTAAGAGATGGACTTAAACCTGTTCATAGAAGAATACTTTATTCTATGGGCGAACTTGGAAATTATAGTGATAAACCATACAAGAAATGTGCAAGAATTGTCGGTGAAGTAATGGGTAAATATCACCCACATGGCGATAGCAGTGTTTATGATGCGTTGGTTCGTCTTGCTCAAGACTTCTCAATAAGATATCCACTTGTTGATGGTCATGGAAACTTTGGTTCAATAGATGGCGACAGTCCTGCTGCAATGCGTTACACCGAAGCAAGATTAAGCAAAATTAGTGAATATATGCTTGAAGATATTGACAAAGAAACTGTTGATATGTATCCAAACTTTGATGATACACTTATGCAACCAAGAGTATTGCCTTGCAAATTCCCTAACTTGCTTGTAAATGGTGCAGATGGTATTGCCGTTGGTATGGCAACAAACATTCCACCACACAACCTTACAGAAGTTATTAATGGTGTTGAAGCACTTATTGATAATCCAGATATAACTGTTGAAGAACTTATGGACTATATTCCTGCTCCAGATTTCCCAACTGGTGGAATTATTATGGGAAGGAACGCAATTCGCCAAGCATACACAACAGGAAGGGGAAGTATCATTGTTCGTGGTAAAGCTGAAATTGAAGAAACAGAAAATGGTAGATTTAAGATTGTTATTTCTGAATTACCTTATGGTGTAAACAAAGCACGCTTTATTATGCAAATGGCAGACCTTGTAAAAGATAAGAAAATTGAAGGTATAAGCGATATAAAAGAAGAAAGTGATAGAGATGGACTTAGGGTTGTTGTTGATGTAAAAAAAGATGCAAATGCTCAAGTTGTACTTAATATGCTTTATAAAAAAACAATGTTACAACAAAGCGAAGGCATTATAATGCTTGCACTTGTTAATCGTGAACCAAAAGCACTTAACTTAAAAGAAATGCTTTATTCCTATCTTGAACACCAAAAAGATGTTTTGATAAGAAAAACAAAATTTGACTTAAAGAAAGCAGAAGAAAGAATGCATATTGTTCAAGGTCTTGTTATTGCCCTTGCACACATTGATGAAGTTATCAAGATAATCAAAGAAGCAGACGATAAAGACGATGCAAAAACAAAACTTATTCAAAATTTTGAACTTGACGAAATTCAAGCAAATGCAATTTTGGAAATGAAGTTAAGCAAGCTTACAAGTTTGGAAGTTGAAAAACTTAATGAAGAATATAGAGAACTTGAAAAACTTATCGAAGAACTTAACTCAATTTTGGCAAGTGAAGAAAAAGTACTTTCAATCATTAAAAATAATTTGGAAGATTTAAAGAACAAGTTTGGTGATGAAAGAAAAACAGAAATAAGCCATGACCTTGGAGATATTAATATTGCTGACTTAATTAAGAAAGAAGATGTTGTTATTTCAAAAACACACCAAGGTTATATCAAGAGAATGAGTCTTGATGAATATAGAACACAAAAGCGTGGTGGTGTTGGAATAAGTGCACACAAGACAAAAGAAGAAGATTTTGTTGAAGATATATTTGTTGCAAACACACATGATGATTTAATGTTCTTTACTAACTTTGGAAAAGTATATACATTAAAGACATATGAAATTCCAGAAGCACAAAGACAAGCAAAAGGTAGAGCAATGATAAACCTTCTTCCACTTGAAAGTGGCGAAAAGGTAAACACAATCATTCCATTAACCGAAGACACAACAAATAATCTTGTTATGGCAACAAAACATGGACTTATCAAAAAGACAAAACTTATTGAATTTGCAAACATCCGTAAGAATGGTAAAATTGCAATAAGTCTAAATGAAGGCGATGAACTTATTGGTGTTATGACATCAACAGGTGATGATGAAATTTTGATTGCATCAAGTGATGGCAAATGTGCAAGATTTAATGAACAAAAAGTAAGAACAATGGGAAGAACAGCCCAAGGTGTTAAATCAATTAATCTTGCAGAAGGCGAAAATGTTGTTGCAATGACAGTAATCAAGAAAGGTGAAACTGATGCCGAAATTATCACAGTAAGTGAAAAAGGTTTTGGAAAGAGAAACCATGTTGAAGACTTTAGATTAACATCTCGTGGAGCAAAAGGTGTTAAAGCGGGCGTGTTCAATGAAAAAACAGGAAAACTTGCAGTGCTTAAACAAGTAAAATTTGACCAAGATATAATCATTGTTGCTGACAACGGTGTAATAATTAGAACACCAGTAAAAGACATAAGTCTTATTGGAAGAAATTCTCAAGGTGTAAAGATTATGAAGTTAAGAGAAGGTGCAAAGGTTGTTAGTTTGGCAGTAAATGAACACGAAGAAGAACATCAAACAAGTGTTGATGAAGTAATTGAAGAAAATATTGAAAATGCAGAAAATAATAATGCTGATTTAGATAATAATACTCAAGAATAAAATTAAATAAAAAGTAAAAAATAAATAAGGAGATTATATTATGAAAAAAAAGACATTATATTTATCATTATCAATTTTGTTTGCAATTATGGCAGTTGCCTGTCTTGTTGTTTTAATTATTTGTGCAAACGCAATGCTTTCAAATGGAGCAACCAATATTAGAATTTGGGGAACAGTTGCT
>CALDLU010000137.1:0-2622 GCA_937915245.1 uncultured Clostridia bacterium
TTTTTATGTGAAAATTTAATATTAAATATTCAAGATGAAATGACCAAACAAGCATTTATATTTTCACTATTATATTTTGATAAAGAAACTGATAAATTTATTGTAAACAAGTATCTTAATCTTGATAAAAAACTTGATTTAGATGGCTTTTATAATTTCAGACTTTCAAGTCTTAAAGATAAATGGAGAGAACTAATTGATATAGCAAATCAAAACGAAATTTATCTTTATAGTGATGATACTTTTACTGAACTTATAAAGTTTTTAATAGACAATTTGGAAATACAAAGCGATGTAATAAACATTATGCAAAAAGATAATTCCTATGCCATTTATGACTCAAATTTTAATCCAATAAACATATATAAAGAAACAAACAAAAATGAAGGTAATTTAATGGCAGAAATTATAACAATGTGTCCAAAAAATATCAATATTTATTGCAGTGATATAATGCCAAACAAATTAAAAGATTTGATATGTAAATTATTTGAAAAAAGGGTTAGATTTATCTCAAAAATTAACTAAAATTCACTATTGACTAGTGTTTAGTTATGTATTATAATATTATACGAAAGATTAAGGAGATTTTTATGAGATATGTATTAGACGAAGAATATGAAACAATTTTAGCAAACTATGATGATATTTATGATGGTTTAGATATTGTTGATATTTTGCAAGCAGATAATGACACAATAAAAGATTGGTTTACTCTTGAGTATAGAGATTTGTTTCGACAAGTAAAAAATAAGGCAATAATGCATGGGAAAACTCGTCCGCAAATTTCATACAGTATTTTGAAATTAAGAAGATTACTTGCTAATATGCAAAAAAGCAAAATAACGAGTGTTGCTGGTGGAATAACATATGGAAACAATGACTTTAATGAACAATTTCCAAAATTTAGAGCTCAAAACCCTGATGTTGTTCCAACAATAAAAACTGTGAATAAACTTAGAGTAAAGGCACTTGTTGCGTATGCCAAAATTAACGATACAAAAGATTTAAGGTCATTAAGAGCATCTCTTATGAGGAAGTTAAAATTAAGTGAGTCACAAGCAACTTATTTAACAAAATTATATAGAGAGATGTTTACAAGAAGTGAAATAAATGGTTACTCAGAAAAGGGTGACATGGGAAGAATATTGTAAAAAACAGTTGACAACTAAAGATAATTGTGATATTATCACATCGTAAAAGCAGAAGATTTGACTTCTCACCAACCAAGTTTACTTCGGTTGTGTAAAACATTTGTATTTGATGTTTTATTTAAGTGAAAGCAAATTTTGGCTTTCACTTATTTTCATTTAGGAGGATATAACAATTTTTAAGGAACTTCTTATCAACGAACAAATAAACGCAAATGAGGTAAGACTCATTGGTGCAAATGGCGAACAATTAGGCATTGTTCCAACATCAAAAGCTCGTGAAATGGCAACAAAAGATGGTCTTGACCTTGTTTTAATGTCATCATCAGCGACTCCATATGTTTGCAAAATTATGAACTATGGAAAGTATAAGTTTGACACAATAAAAAAAGAAAAGGAACTCAAAAAAAATCAAAAGGTTATCAATGTAAAAGAAATTCAACTTTCAATGACAATTGATACTCATGACTTGGAAGTAAAAGCAAAGCATGGACTAAGATTTTTATCAGCAGGTGACAAAGTAAAAGTTGTACTTCGTATGAAAGGTCGTCAACAAGCTTACACCAAAAACGCAATAGAAGTTGTAAAATCATTTTACAGTATGCTTTCAGAAGTTGGTACTTATGACAAAGAACCAGAAGTTGTTGGAAGAAATGTAATTTTGATTATATCACCAAAAAAGTAATTATAAAGGAGAAGGTTATGCCAAAATTAAAATCACACAGTGGTGCAAAAAAGAGATTTAAAGTTACAAAATCTGGTAATCTCAAATTCGCAAGAGCAAACAGAGGACACTTCCTTGCAAAGAAAGCTCAAGCAAGAAAAAGAAAATTAAGAAAAGGTGGTTATCTTTCAGGTAAGCAAGAAAAAAATGCAAGAAAGATGATTAACGCATAAGGAGCAGAAGTATGAGAATTAAAAGATCAGTTAATGCACTCAAAAAAAGAAGAGCAATATTAAAACAAGCCAAAGGTTATAGAGGAGCAAAATCAAAATTATACAGAGTTGCTCGTCAAGCAGTTATGAAAAGTGGTCAATATGCTTATGTTGGCAGAAGACAAAAGAAAAGAAATTTCCGTTCACTTTGGATAACAAGAATAAATGCAGCTTGCAGATTAAATGATATTTCATATAGCAAGTTTATGCATGGTCTTAAAGCAAACAATATAGACCTTAACAGAAAGGTTCTTGCTGATATGGCAGTTAATGACCCACAAGGTTTTGCATCATTAGTTGTAACAGCAAAAAAGAGCAAGTAATTGTATAATAAAAAGTTATCAAAAATTTAGTTGATAACTTTTTTTCTGTCATAATCACTTTGAAGTTAATAAATTTTTATGTATAATGTTAATATGATAACTTCGGTTAAAAATGATTTTATAAAAGAATTAAAATCATTAAAACAAGAAAAAAATATTTTATGTTTAGACAACCCAAAACTTATTAGTGAAGCAATAAAAGAAGGTTGGCA
>CALDLU010000138.1:0-2122 GCA_937915245.1 uncultured Clostridia bacterium
TATATAATCAAAACATTTAAAGTGATTTGCAGTTTCTACAATATCATCAACATTTACAGCACTATTTTGAATACCTATTGTGTTAGTTTCAAAAATATACCTTGTTTGGTCATGCGTTAGAGTGCTACCTTCTATATGATTTGAATTATATGTCAATTCAATTTGTGTTTTGTGATAAATTCCACCATTAAGTTTAATTTCTTTTTGTTCTTTTAATATTTTTAATAGATTATAATCACTACAACTTTTTATGATTTCTCTTTTAGGTTTTATACTATTTTCTGGAATATTCCAAGTCTTGCCAGTCAAAAATGCACCTTTAATTCTTCCACTAGAACAATAATTTCTAACCATTCTCTCAGAAATATTCCATTTCTTTGCAATTTGAGCAACTGATAAAAAGTTCATTATTTACTCCTATTTTGTTTTAACATATTATATCAATTATCGGAAGTTTTGTCAAATTTTATTCAGTTCAAAATTTCCGATAACGGAAGTTTTTATAATATAGTTATAATCTACTTACAAGAACATATTCACAAAAAATTTAACCAAAAAAACACCCAAATGGGTGTTATTTTATTTGTTTATAATTTCTTTTTGATAATCTTTGCTTACAGCCAAAAATGCTTGCAAAACTGTTTTGTAATATTTTTGTAATTCAATATTCTTGAATTTATTAACATTTGTTTCAAGCATAATTTTTTCTCTTTGTTCATCTAATATTGGCAAACTATTTTCTTTTTTATACAAAGCAACATCTTTTATTACATTCATTCTTTTTTCAAACAATTCAATAACTTGCTTGTCAATTACATCAAGTTCTTTTCTACATTCTTCAAGCGTTCTCATACTCTCTCCTACATAATTAACGTTGCCAATGGATAGCCAACACACAATGCGACAACCAAAGATAACAGCATTAGTATTGAGCCATACAAAAGCACAGATTTTGTGTCGCAATATTCACTGCCTGCGACAATGGCAATATGTGGCATACTTGGTGGGGTCGCAAAAGCAAAAGCCGAAAGCATACCGATTATGCAAATAACTGCATTAAGGTTAAGTGGTATACCTGCAGATGCAATAATTGAACTTGCCACAGCCGATACAAGTGTTGCTGTTACCATATTTGAAGAAACATTTGTTTGTAACATTGCCCACAAACCAAATATGATAAGAAGTAACACAGCAGGAACTCCAGAAAGCGAACCTGACAAACTTGATTGAAGGAATGATTTTAGTCCAACATTATTATTTGTCATTGCACTACCAAGAATTAATGTGCTTGCACACATAATTAAACTACCCCAAGGTACACCATTCTTAAATGCATCGTTTAGGTCTATAAGTGGTTTTTTATCAACTCTTACGATACACAAGATGAGTGTTCCCAAAATTGGTGGCATTGCAGTGCCATATTGGTTAATAAAGTTATAAAACTCTGGGCTAACATTTTTAAACAAACTTGGTATAACCCATAAAAGAATTACAACAACAAAAACAACAAGACTTATAATTTCTCTTTTGTCAATCTTTGGCAAATTTTCTTTTATTTGAGAAACATCAACATCTTTCAATTTTGACATATCTGGGCGAAGAATGAACCTAAACATAAGAATCATCAGCACAAAGCACAAAAGCCCAACAGGTATTGCAAAAAGCATATATTCACCATAGCCCACCGCAATATTCGCCGAGTTCATTGCAAGAATTGGGAAAACGTGAGCAATTGGTGTCATTCCAGAAGAAATCGACACAACGAAGCCGAGTCCCATAAGTAGCATTTTCCCAACCTTTTCACCCTTTTCAATTTTTGCAATTTCAAATATTTCAACTAGTATTGGCAAAATGACAACAAACAAAACTGATGGCGACATAAAGCACCCCAAAATCAACACAGAAAGCCAAAACATTATGGCAAACCACCAACCACCTTTTTTGGCAAGTTTGTTTGAAACAAACCAAATTGCAATTCTTTTAATTAGTGGTGTTTTTGAAAGAGCATATGTACAAATAAATGTAAACAATAAGAAGATAAAAGTGCTATTTCCAAAACTGCCGGCAAGAACTGATGAGAATGAAAAATTGTCCAAAAATGCAAGAGCAAAAATGCAAAGCA
>CALDLU010000139.1:0-2437 GCA_937915245.1 uncultured Clostridia bacterium
CCCAAATTTCTAATGTACCTTTTGGTCCTCTAGGAGCACCTAAAACTACTCTATCGCCATTAATTTCCATAATGATATATTCACTATCATATTGAACAAGTGGTGTTCCATTATAATTAATAAGTTTTAAAGGTTTAACTTTATCTCCTATTTCAAATTTTGGTTCTTCAACAGGTTCTTCCTCTTTTGGTTCAACAGGTTCAACAATTTCATTTTCAGTATAATCTACATAAGGCAAGAAACCGTGTTTTTCCCAATTTGCACTTCCACCTTTGCCATTATAAGTTCTTTCGCCGTTTTTACCAATTTGAGATTTAATAACCTTTAAAGTACCCCAACCTGCTGTTGCCTCGATTACATTACCATCACCTACATAAACACCTGCATGTCCGTTCATCCAAACCATTTCGCCTCTTTGAATGTTTGCGAAATCTGATGATACATTGTTACACTTATTAATCATTGAATTTTCCCCAATATCTGGAACGCCATTTGAAGCATATACTGCTCCACCACCACGAGGTTTAGTTTTATCATTCTTCCAACCCCATAGAATTCCTTTGATTAAACAAATACAGTCCCAATTCCAATATTTGCCGTCCCATTTGCCCCAACCACCACTTTGGTATTTAGATGGCTCGTTTAAGGCTAATTCTAACTTATCAATAAAGTCATTTACTTTCATCATAATATGTTCCTCCTTTACTATATTATAACACTATTTGTTATTTTTGTTGTAATTTACATTTGAAATTCCTGTAATTGCACCTACAAATGTTGCAATAGCACTTATTGTAAGAATAATTGTTTCAGTATCGAAATTATATATCTTACCTAAAGTACCAATTAAAGTAATTACTGCTGGTATAAACATCATTAAAGCATATTTTAATATGTTGTATACTTTATTACTCATTTTCATTTGTTAACCCTCCTTTTCTATTTCTTCATATATCTCTTTTGCTTTTTCAATAGTATCAATACTCTTACCTAAATACACTGTATCAGTTGTGTAAGGTATATATTCTTCCTCTATAATATTACCTTCTTCATCCTTGGCTTGTGGTTTATAATCATCACCAATTACTTTTAATAATTTATTTTCATCGGCTTTTAGAATATTTAGACCATTTTCTTTAATTAATCTCATAATTTCCTCCTTATGCTATTTTTTATAATATTCCCAATGATAGCCCCCAGCCATATTCCTGTACCCTTTTAAGCAACTGTTCAAATTACCTTGGCTTACATTTTTAAGTACACTAGCCTCTGTTTGACTTTCAAAGATTTCTCCTGTATCTAAACAAATTATGGGTGTTTGTCTTTTTTTCATTAATTCTTTTTGCCTTATTTTTGCTTGTAATTTCCATTCTTCTGTATGAGTTTGTAAACCTTTTTTACCTTTATTCCAAGGTATATTTCCTTTTTTAAAACCCATTTTTATTATTCTATCAATTTGCTCTTGGCTTATTTTTCTTGACTTATAAGCATTAATTTTACATTCAGTGACAAATCTATTTTGTTCGATAGAATGTTGAATATTTTCTTTTGGTGTTACCCATCTTAAATTTTCAACTCGATTATCACTTGTGTCGTTATTTATGTGGTCTATTTGTGTCTTATTTTCGGGATTTGGTATAAAGGTTTGGGCTACAAGTCTATGTACCAAAATTCTATTCTTTATACCATTTTCCCAAATACAAGTTCTCAAATACCCTTTTTTTATTTTTTCTAATTTCAAGTATCTAATTTTCCCATTTTTTATTCTTCTAACTCTACCTAAATTGCTTACTTGGTATCCCACATTAACATTCTTCCATATTTCCATATTAACCTCTCTATTAAAATTATATAATAGAATTTATGAAATATCAATTGCTACTGTACTGTCCAATTTTTGCTATTAGGTATTTGTAGTTCTTCATCAGTAACCTTTGCTAAATTAGTAGCACCGATAGTTAATGTTAAACTATCTTCTCCAGTTAAATCTTTTAATTTATTAAACATATCTATTATACACTCGTGAGTTAAATCGGTATCTTTTACATTTAATGACCATCTCCAGTTGCTTACAAGTTGTAAATCTTTTAAATTTACACAACCTGTAAATTGTTGTGGTTGGAGTAGCGAAGTAAACGTATTATAAAATAAGAAACTGACTAATGAAGAACAACTAGAGAATGTACTACTACTTATTGTTGTCAATGCTGGTAGATTTATACTTGTTAATGAATAACAACTAGAGAATGCACTACCACTTATTGTTGTCAATGCTGGTAGATTTATACTTGTTAATGAATAACAACTAGAGAATGCACTACCACTTATTGTTGTCAATGCTGGTAGATTTATACTTGTTAATGAAGAACAACTAGAGAATGTACTACCACTTATTGTTGTCAATGCTGGTAGATTTATACTTGTTAATGAATAACAA
>CALDLU010000140.1:0-1640 GCA_937915245.1 uncultured Clostridia bacterium
GTCATACTCCATTCTTCAATGGTTACAGACCACAATTCTACTTCAGAACAACAGACGTTACTGGAACAATTAAACTTCCTGATGGCGTAGAAATGGTAATGCCAGGAGATAACATTTCAATGGAAATCTCTCTTATCACACCAATCGCTATTGAAGAAGGACTTAGATTCGCTATCCGTGAAGGTGGCAGAACAGTTGGTTCAGGCGTAGTTACAAAAATTATTAAATAATTTGAGTAAACAATTTTAATCTATAATCTTAACCCAATTATAGGTTCTATATAGAAAAAGCAGTTTAACCCAACTGCTTTTTTTATGCAAAATAAAAGTTGAACAATTATTCAACCGGATAAAATTTATGATTTTATTTACTTTTTTTTATTATATGTGTATAATTACTTGACTAGGAGAAAAGAAAATGAATATTTGGACAGATATTAGAAAAGAAAGAATAACCCCAAAAGATTTTGTCGCTTGCATAGAGATTGAACAGGGTTCAAAAAATAAATATGAATTAGATAAAGAAACAGGTTTAATCATTTTGGATAGAGTTTTATATACATCAACTCACTATCCTATGAATTATGGATTTATTCCAAGAACTATATCAGGAGATGGAGACCCACTTGATGTATTTGTATTGTGTAGTCAACCTATTGAAAAAATGAGTTTGGTTAGATGTTATCCAATAGGAATAGTTCATATGCTTGATAGAGATGAAGTTGATGAAAAAGTTATAGCAATTCCTTTTGGCGACCCACAATATAATCTTATAAAAGATATATCTCAATTACCAATACACTTGGTTGATGAATTAAAGCATTTTTTAACTGTTTATAAACAATTAGAAAACAAAGTTGTTGAAGTTACAAAAATTGAAGGTTATGAAGCCGCAGAAAAAGTAATTGCAGAAAATATTGTAGATTTTGAGAAAAAATTTAATAAATAATATGATGTTGGTTGTAAAGATGTTATTTTCTTTACAGCCATTTTTTATTGGTATATAATAAAAATATGAATAAAATTTATGAAGAAATAAAATTGTATTATAGTGATAAACTTTCAAATTTTAACAAAAGATTAGTGCCAATAATAGATGTAAAAGAAATGTGTGGAGTAAGTATACCTAATGCAAAAATAATAGCAAAAAAATATGCAAATACTGACGAAGGTTTTTATTTTTTAGATAATTGTAAATTTATAACTCCTGATGAAGAAAATATTTATGGATTAATGTTGGGATATTTAAAAGTTGATATAGATGTTTTAATGAAATATTTAGATATATTTTTAAGTCATTTAGATAATTGGTTAAGTTGTGATATAACTTGTGCAAACTTGAAAATTATTAAAAAAATGCCTGATTTTTTCAAAAAAAACACAAAAATATGGCTAAAAAGTGATAATTTTTATGTAAAACGCTTTGCTGTTGTAATTTTGCTAGATTATTTTTTAAATGAAAATTTTGACAATAATGACTTATATTATTTGGCTGATTTTAATGAAGATGATTATTATTTTAATATGGCACTTGCTTGGTATTTTAGTGTGGCAATAGTTAAGCAATATGATGAAACTATTAAAATATTTGAGAACTATATTATTAAAAATAAATTTGTGCATAATAAATCAATACAAAAA
>CALDLU010000141.1:0-2228 GCA_937915245.1 uncultured Clostridia bacterium
CTTCACAAAAAACATTCATTGCATTTGTTTTTTCTTCATTATATTTAGTCCAAATATTTTCCATATTAACTCCTTGAAACTATTTTAACCTAAAATATATTAAATAATCAAATAATAAATAAAAAAAGAGATATTAATCTAAAATTTTTGTATCAAACAAAAAAAGGAACTCCGAATTAATTTTGTGTAGTTCCTTTTTTATTTTTATAGTTTTAAGATTTTAGTCATTTTTTTTTGAATGTGATAGGAAGAATAGTAAAAATCTTAGTAATTGTAATATTGATACAAGTAAAGCGGCAACATAGGTTTTGGCTGCTGCTGACAATACTTTTTTTGCACCTTTTACTTCCATTTCATCAAGACAACCAGTTGAAACAAGTAAAGATAAAGCTCTTTTTGATGCGTTTAGTTCAACAGGTAATGTTACAAGTGAAAATAACATACTAACACCAAAAAATGCTACCCCTGTCCATAAAAATGCTTTTCCAACAAGACCACCAATATATGCAAAATCAAGAACAATACCAATTAATACAAGTGGCCAAACAAAGTATGACATAAAATTACTTACATACACAAGTGCAGTTCTTACTTTCATTGGTTTATAGTCTTGGGCATATTGAATTGCATGGCCTGTTTCATGAGCAGCAACACCAAGTGCAGAAATTGATGTTGAATCATATACTTTTGAAGATAATGTAATAATGTTTGTTTGTGGGTTAAAATTATCTACAAGCTCACTATTGTCGCTTTTCTGTATCGAAACTCCCATAATACCTTGGGCTTCAAGAATTCTTCTAACGCACTCTGCCCCTGTTATATTTTTTGATGAAACAACTTTTTCATATTTAGAAAATGTTGTATTTACTTTTATGCTCACGATTGTTGCATAAATTATACCAGGGATAATTATTAGTCCCATTAAGGTATATTCCAAATACTCTGGTGAAAACATAATCCACATAATATATTAATCTCCTTTAATAAAAATCATATTTTTTGACAAGCATTGTCCAACCAACCAAACTTTTTAAGAATGATGCAATATATGTCAATTTGGCTGCTGATAATACTTTTTTCGCATCTTTTATGCTCTCTTCATCAAAGTCAGCATATTTTTTTAATAATTCTATTGCATTTTCCGATGCTTCTTTTTCTATTCTTATGGTGCTTAGTTTTGCAAATAAACCAATAAAAAATGATATTATGCTTGCAACTGCAAAACTGATTGCAAACCAAAAATTAATGAATACCAATACTATTGCAATAATAAATAATGGAATTGTAAATTTTGTTACGGTTTTTGAAATTACAATATTTCTATTAAACTTCTTCATTTTTTTGGGTGTGTCTCTATATTGAATTGCGTGTCCAAGTTCATGACAAGCAACAGCAAATGCAGATACGCTTGATGAGTTATATACATCCCCACTTAAATATATTGAGTCATTATAATAATAATCAGTTAAAAATCCTGTTGTTCGATTTACAACAATGTTTCCATTAAATTCTTTGTCTGAAATTATCTTGGCGAGTTCATAAGTTTTTAAAAAACTTGAATAAGTATTTTTATATTCATTATAAACGGTAAGTAAATTTTCTCCTGCATAGTTCGTGATTGCCAAACTTACAAGAATAAATAATACAAACACACTTGCCAAACAAATAATGATTATTGTATTTATATCCATATATAATATAATGTGAAATTTTCAAAAAAATGTCAAATAAATTAATGAATATAACACGGTTCGTATCCATTATCTATATAAATATGGGTTATTATCTTAACTATATTTAAAAAATAATTATTGTTTATCTTCAGTTAATTCAACAGTTCCGACAGCAATATCTCACAAGGCATATTCAACTAGTAACTTAAATTGTATGATATTTGAATTTTTGTTCCATTTAACAAATTTAATTTCACCTATGCTAATTTCATCTAAATTTGCTGTGTTAATAACTGCAATATAACCGTCAGCCTGTTTAATTTTAATTGTCTTACCTTTCAAATTGTTAATGTAATTTACAATTATTCCGTTGTCATTTTCTGATTTGGACAATAATTCACCATCATAATAACCTAACTCAATATTAAATAAAAGGTCTTGGTAACCGACAATATCTTCATAATCTTTTTTGTGTAGGAAAACAATGTCCTAAAATGTTATCTGTATTTTTTTATTGGTTTGAAGTTCCCAAAATTTGCATTTTTTGTTGCAATT
>CALDLU010000142.1:0-4982 GCA_937915245.1 uncultured Clostridia bacterium
CGGCTTTGACACTTTTCTCAAAACGTCATTACCAACCTGCACAACTTCTCTTAAAGCCATTTTTTCTCCTTTTAACTTAAGTTTTGCGGGTCAATTTCCACAAATAAACTTATTTTATTTTGCTCAATATTATCGCATATTTCATATATTTTTTCAATAATCTTATCGCAATTTTTTTCTTTTATTCTCATAAGAATTTGATACCTAATTTTTTTCTTAATTTTTGAAATAGGACTTTTCATTGCATCAAGATATACAAAATCCTGCAAATTATCATTCATAAGTTCCTTAACTTTACTATAGCACAATTTTGTATATTCTTTTACTATTTCTTCATTATCACCAGTAAAAAGCAATCTAATAATTTTTGTAAATGGTGGAAAATTTGTTGTTTTTCGTATATTCAGCTCTTTTTCAAAAAAACTTTTATAGTCATAGTTTGCGATAAATCTATATGCATAATGCCTTGGAACATATGTTTGAAGTATAACCTTACCTTCACTTTCTGCTCTGCCAGCACGACCACTCATTTGAGTGATTAGTTCAAAAGTTTTTTCCGTACTTCTAAAATCACTATGATACAAACTTTGGTCAGCATCTACAATACCAACAACAGTTACATCAGCAAAATCATGCCCTTTGGCAATCATTTGAGTTCCAACCAAAAATGCAGGTTTTGTTTGCCCAAATTTAGTTAATATATCTTGATAAGCATTTTTTGTTCTTGTTGTATCATTGTCCATTCTAAGTATTGCGACATTTGGATATAATTCTTTAAGCATGCTAACAACTTGCTCTGTACCAACTGCTCCTTCTCTTATTGCAGTACTACCACATTCTGGACACTTTGTTAATACTCTATATCTTTTACCGCAATAATGGCATTTAAGCTTTTGTTCTTCTTTGTGATAAACAAGTGTTACATCACAATCATTGCATTTTGCAACATAACCACAATCTGTACATCTTAAAAATGATGAGTACCCTCTGCGATTAACAAATAACATTGCTTGCTTTTTATCTTTTACACATTTTTCAAGTTCATCTCTTAATACTCTTGAAAACATTGTTGTATTGCCATTCCTAATCTCTGAAAGCATATCTACAATCTGTATTTTTGGCATAGGTTTTCCATTTACTCTTTCTGGAAGTTCTACGAGTTTATATTCTCCTAAAAGAGCCTTATTGTATGAAGAAATGTTTGGTGTTGCACTTGCAAGGACCAAAGGACAGTTGTTGTAGTTTTTCCTAAACTTCGCCACATCAATAGCGTTATATCTTGGGTTTGATTCCGAAATATAACTTGTTTCATGTTCTTCATCAACAATAATTACTCCAACATTCTGTATTGGAGCAAAAATTGCAGACCTTGCTCCAACAACAATTTTTGCATCTCCACACAATATTCTACGCCATTCATCAAATCTTTCACCAACACTTAATCCACTGTGAAGAATTGCAACTTCTTCGCCAAATCGTGCTTTAAAATTTGCTAAAACTTGTGGTGTTAATGAAATTTCTGGAACAAGCATTATTGCAGTTTTACCTTGCTTTATTTTCTCTTCAATAACACTCATATATACTTCTGTTTTCCCACTTCCAGTTACACCAAACAAAAGATATGTATCATTACCAGAAAGTATTGTATCTATTGCTCGTTTTTGAAGTGGTGTGTGATTAAATACAATTTTTCGAGTTTTAATATAATTGGGCTGTCTCTTTTTTTCTTCTTCCTTTTCAACTAGTACATTATCCTGTATAAACTTTTGAATCGTTGACCTTGAATACTTTTCACAAAGTGTGGTTTTATTGTATTTTTTATTAGTATTCAAAATTGATAAAAGTTCTAACTGATTTTTGGCATTTTTTCTTATTGATGATTTGTATTGCTCAATATCTATTTTATCATTTAAGTATACAAAAGTTTCAAAAAGTGGTCTAACTTTGCTTGTTCTCATTTCACTTGGAATAAACAATCTTAATATATCTACCATTCTTAAATGAAAACTTTTTTGCATATCTTTCATAAGGTCAATTAGTTCTGGCAATATAACTATTTCATCTTCCACACTTGAATTAACCTTTTTAAGTCGTTTTAAATCACATGAAGTATTGTCTTTTATGTTTATAACAAAACCTTGAATTGTTTGATTGCCAAAAGGGACAAAAACTCTTTGCCCTACTTTTATATTTTCATCACATTCATAATCAAAAATTTTATCTATGCTACTTGTTGATATATCGACTATTACTTCTGCAATTCTCATATTTTGTATTGTACCACAAATGTAAATAATTAAAAAATGGTTTAATAAAAATTTATCTAGTTTTTTATACTCACATCACATATATATTTGTGCAATAAAAAAAGAGAAATATATTAACCAATTTCTCTTTTTATTTCTTCTTTCTTTTGTTCCTTCTTCTCTTTTCTTATTTCTCGTCTTGTTGTCTTTTGTTCGCCATCAACAACAATTTGTTTTTTCTTACCAATTTTCTTTAATTTATCTTTTAAATTAACTTTATTTTCTTTACCAATCAAAAGTCGTGTTATATTTTTTCTGTGCATATAAAATATTAAAATATAAACAACAAACAATAAGATTGATATGGTAAGATTTGAATGAAATCTATAACCTTCATAAAGCGTTAAAGCTGTTATAAATAAAAACGATGCTATTGCTCCATAATCAAAAATAACGAGATATAGAAAACATACAACAAATGCACCAAGAGCAATATATGGCTCTGCAACTGCAAAAACACCTAATGTTGTTGCGACACCCTTGCCCCCTTTGAAATTTGATGCAATAGGAAAACAATGTCCAACAACAGCACTAATTCCACCTGCATAAAGTCCAATGTATGCCAATTCCCCAGAAGAATAACCACCGAACATAAAAAAACCAAGAAGTGCTGGTATTGCACCTTTTAAAGCATCAAGGAACAATGTTAGTAATCCCATTTTTAGTCCAAATGTACGCAACATATTCATAGAACCTGGGTTGCCACTTCCATGTTTTGTTATATCATCGTGTTTTATCCTTGAAATAACTTTTGCAAAACTAACATTCCCCATAAGGTAACCAGTTAAACACAAAATAATATAGTAATAAAATGGCATTACTCTTTATCTCCTTTTGACCTTGTTACAAATCTTATTGGAGTTCCTGAAAAATCGACTGCTTCACGAAATCTATTTTCTAGATATCTTAAATATGAAAAATGCATAAGTGATGCATCATTGCAAAATAAAATAAATGTTGGTGGATTTGACTTAAATTGTGTTATATATGAAATTTTTAATCTTCTACCATTTCTGTATGGTGGTTCATTTGAAAGAATTGCCTGACTTAATAATTCATTAAGTATACCAGTTTTTATTCTCTTTGATGCATTATCATAACTTTGTTTTGCCATATCAATAACATTTGTAAGGCGTTGTCCTGTAAGTGCAGAAACATAAACTGATTTGAAATAATCCATAAATGATAAACTGTCTTTCAACTTATTTTGATAAATATTTATTGTATTACCATCTTTTTCAACCAAATCCCATTTGTTCATAACAACAACACTTGGTTTTCCTGCTTCATGAACAAAACCTGCAATTCTTACATCTTGTTCAGATATTTCTTCTGTTGAATTAAATACAATCAAAACAACATCTGCTCTTTCTATTGCTTCCATTGTTCTTATTACGCTATAACCTTCAACACTTTCTTTTTCATAACTTCTTGTTCTTCTTAACCCTGCTGTATCAATAAGTGTGTACTTTTGTTTATTATAAACAAAATCTGTTTCAATGGCATCTCTTGTTGTTCCTGCGACATCACTAACAACAACTCTATCAAATCCTAGTATTCTGTTTGTTATACTGCTTTTGCCAACATTTGGTCTTCCTACTATTGCAATTTTTATGCTATCAGGTTCTTCTTCTGTTTCAAACTTGTCAAAGTTTTTTACAATTTCATCAAGGACTTCCCCAAGACCTTTTGCTTGTTCACAAGAAATTGGAAATGGCTCACCCAAGCCTAATTCATAAAATTCATAAGAATTTTCAACTTCAAAGTTATCAAGTTTGTTTACAACCAAAACTATTTGTTTATTGCACTTGCGAAGCATATCTGCAACTTCGTGGTCTTTTTGTGTTAAACCATCTCTGCCATCAACAATAAAAACAATAACTTGTGCAAGGTCAATAGCAATTTTTGCTTGTTCGCAAATATTTGTTTGAAAAACATCATCACTATTTGGGTCAATACCACCTGTATCTACTAAACGAAACTCATGACCACACCATTCAGCATCACCATAAATTCTATCTCTTGTAACACCAGGAGTGTCATCAACTATACTAATTCTCTTTCCACATATTTTATTAAAAAATGTACTTTTACCAACATTTGGTCTTCCTACTATTGCTACTAAAGGTTTTGCCATTTTGTACTCCTATATAGCAAAAATAATATCATATTTAGGCAAAATAAACAATAGATTTTAAACCTTTAATTTGTAGTTTCTTGTTTTTTCTTATTCTTGTAAGCCTTTACAATACAAAATAAATAATTAAACAAACAATAACATGCTACCGTAACAAAAATAAATGTTAAAGTATTTGTTGGCATAAGAATATAATTTTCGCCATCAAACCCATTAAAAAATTTCCAATATATCAAATCAAAAATAATACTACCAAATACTACTCCACAATATGTTGTTTTTATATTTGGTAATACAAAAGAAAATATAATTCCCAATACTATTGCCACATAAACATGAATTCCTACAAAACTATATTCAAAATCAGCCAAATCAAAGGCACTGTAACACATAAGCACTGCAATAACTATAAGCGAACAAAACAATGTTTTAAAGTAATTTTTTACATTTTTAATTTTTACCAAGTATATAACAAATACTGCAAAATAAATTATAAAATTTAGACTTATCATAAAAGTTGCAACTGCTAGATTTTGAAG
>CALDLU010000143.1:0-5493 GCA_937915245.1 uncultured Clostridia bacterium
CATTGAATATAATCTTTATACATTCTTCTATATACGCTTTTACATCAATTATATTCCTTAATTCAAGTTTCTTTATTTCAATATCATCTAAATTCCCATTATAACCAAAATCATGGTTTACAACATATGTATTTTTCATAATTTTTCTCCTATAAATTAACTGTTTTTATTACTGCATTTTGTCCATTTTCTAATTCTATAAATATTTCATCATCTGTAGCATTTACCTTATTTGATACTTCCAAATTAAGCATATCTTTTAAACATTCAATCACAAATTTATCCATAATTTCTCCTTTTGCCACCAAAACTAGTCTTATTGGTCGCACATAAGTATATTACAACAAATTTTTGTAATATAAAAATATAATTTATTGAATTATTTGTAAAAAAATAACTATCTTTGTCGAATATAAAAGAAAAAAGAAGAAATATTATAATTATGGAAAAATTTTCGGAGATTTTAAAAGATTTTGTTTTAGAAAGTGGAAAATCGTTAAGACAAATTGAAAAAGAAAGTGGTGTTGCTTCTTCACAAATCAGCAGATACCTAAAAAATACAATTCCTAGTTTGGAAATTGCAATTAAACTTTCACAATACTTTAATTGCACATTAGATTATCTTTTTGGTTTATCTGATATGCAAGGACAAGCATCAACAGAACAATTTAACTTAACAAGATTTATTAATAAATATGAAAAATTGTTAGATGATAATAATATAACTCATTGGGCATTTTCTAAAAAATACAATTTAAGTGAATCATGTTTAAGACATTGGAGAAATGGCGAATATCCATCAATATCCAGTTTGATTTTGATTTCTGTAAATTTGAATATTCCTTTGGTTGAATTAGTTTTTGGTTAATATTTTTATTATTTAAAAAAAGTGAGTATTATACTCACTTTTCTATTTTTCTTGCCAAAAATGAATTTGGTTCACTGTTTTCACCATAAAATTTTTCTTCCAAAAAGTCAAACCCTTTCTCCCATTCTTCTTTGGTTATAGGCATAACCTGAAAAATTGCACATTTATCAAACAATCCTAATTTGCATCGAAGTATTCTTGAATCTTGTATTGCTTCTGGCATTAGCAAAAGAGATATTGGCCAATTTTCTTGACTATTAGTTAGTTCAATTGTATGACTGTATGATATATATTCACCTAAATCTTTTGCTGAATATGCTGTAAGCATCAAGAATCTATAATACCAATCATATTCTTTACTTTCTGGAGAAATATCTATATATTTGTCAAGAAACATAACATATTCGTTTCTTCTTGCTATTGCAGACTTATGTTTTGGCATTTTATAATCACTTGCACCAACCGTTGCAAGTTTCCAAAATGGATATTTTTGTGTTGGTTTATACACAATTACATCAATTGGCATTGATTCATCAACATCAACACTAAATTCAAGCATATCTTGGGCTTCTTGTTCAAAGTATTTGTTATAATGATTTACGATTTTAAAAAATTTTCTTTTGTTCATAATGTTTCCTTTGACTTTATTCTATCATATATTTTTACAAAATAAAATAAAAAACTGAGAATATTCTTCCCAGTTTTTTTGCAAAAATATTATCTCTTGCTGAATTGAGATGCTTTTCTTGCTTTCTTTAAACCGTATTTCTTTCTTTCTTTCATTCTTGAATCTCTTGTTAAGAATCCAGCTTTTTTAAGTTCAGGTTTAAGATTTTCTTCTGCAAGTACAAGTGCTCTTGAAATACCATGGTTGATAGCACCAGCTTGACCACTAAGCCCACCACCAATAACATTTACCATAACATCATATTTATCTTGTGTGTTTGTGAGTTCCATTGGTTGACGAACAATAAGTTTAAGTGTGTCAAGACCAAAGTATTCTTCAATATCTTTTCCGTTTACAGTGATTTTTCCTGTTCCATTTGGAAGCAATCTAACTCTTGCGATTGATTTTTTTCTTCTTCCTGTTCCAAGGAATTGAACATTTTTAACTTTACTTGTTTTAGTAGTTTTTCTTTCTGCCATTAGTTTCTTGCTCCTTTTAACTCAACAGTTTGAGGTTTTTGTGCATCATGGTTATGATTTGCATCTTTATAAACTCTAAGTCTTTCAAAAGCTTTTCTTCCAAGAGAGTTCTTTGGGAGCATACCTTTTACTGCTTTTTCAACAGCGACATTAGATTTTGTTGCCATTACTGTTTTGTAATCCATTTCTTTAAGTCCACCTACATATCCTGAGTGGCTTCTAAGCATTTTTTGTGTCAATTTTTTACCTGTTAAAATAACTTTATCTGAGTTAATTACTATAACATGGTCACCTGTGTCAACATGTGGTGTGTATGTTGGTTTATTCTTTCCTGTTAAGATGTCAGCAACTTGAGAAGCAAGTCTTCCAAGTGGCATATTTGTTGCGTCAACAAGATACCATTTTCTTTCCACATTTGCTGGTTTTTCCATAAATGTTTTCATTGATTTTTTTCCTCCAAAAATTTACGCCTTGTTTGTATAGACAATTCTTTTTTTAAGGGGCTAACTTTACAAAAAAAATGCCTAACCCTAGACGAGTATAATTTTATTATAAACTCTACTATTTGTCAAGCATATTTTTTAATTTTTATATATGAATAAATATACATAATTATTTATAAATATTCAACATTATACAGATATAATCCATTAGGTTTTGCCGTCTTGCCACCAAAACTTCTATCACCAGTTTCAAACATTTTATCAATAATATCTATATCAAGTTTTCCCCTTGCAATATCACAAATAGTACCAATTATAATTCGTACCATATTGTATAAAAACCCGTTACCTGTTATTTTAAATATCAAGAAATTATCTTTCTTTTCAAATGAAAAATCATAAATTATTCTTGTAAAGTCTTTAATATCTGTATTTGCACTTGAAAAAGCCTTAAAGTTATGTGTTCCTATTATCTTTTTTATAGATTTATTTATTTTTTGTACATCTAATTTATATTCTATATTTGTAACCATATCCCAAAGAATTGGGCTTGAAACATCACTTTGCCTTAAAACATACATATATGTTTTCTTCTTGGCAGAAAATCTTGCATTAAAATTTTCATCAACTTCTCTTGCAGTGTTTACTCTTATATCTTGTGGCAAATAAGTGTTTAATGCCCTTGGAATATTATCTATTTTTATACTTTTTGTTGTTTGAAAATTAACGCATTGTTTAAGTGCGTGAACACCTGCATCGGTTCTACCACTTGGAATAATTTTTACATCTTCACAAAAAACATTTTTAATTGCAGTGTTTAGATAATTTTCTATTGTTTCTGTTGTGTTTTTTTGTTTTTGAAAACCTTTATAATTTGTACCTTTATATGATAACTCTAATAATATATTTCTCATATAAAAATATTAAAACATTTTTATGTTTTTAGCAATCGAATTTTTGCATTATAATTATATTTATGGTAATATATATAGAAAGAGGTTTTTATGACATATAAAACAGTTGATGGTAATACAGCAACAGCAGAAATCGCTTACAAATTAAGTGAAGTTTCTGCAATCTATCCAATAACACCTTCTTCAACTATGGCCGAACTTGTTAGCCAATGGTCAAATGAAGGAAAACAAAATATATTTGGAGATACAGTTCTTGTAAGAGAAATGCAATCAGAAGCAGGAGTTAGTGGTGCAATACACGGTGCTTTGTCTTGTGGTGCAATTTCTACAACATTCACATCAAGTCAAGGTTTGCTTCTTATGATACCAAATATGTATAAAATTGCTGGCGAATGTTTACCTTGTGTTTTTCATATTTCTGCAAGAGCATTAGCAACCCACGCACTAAGCATTTTTGGAGACCATAGTGATGTTATGGCAGTTCGTTCCACAGGATTTAATATCTTGGCATCAAATACCGTTCAAGAGTGTTATGATATGGCTCTTGCTAGCCACTTACTAACTCTTAAAACAAGCTTACCTGTCCTTCATTTTTTTGATGGTTTTAGAACAAGTCATGAAATTGAAAAAATATCTATAATTGAAGATGAAAAAATAAAAAAAATATATCCATACAAAGAACTCGAAGCATGTAAAAAAAGAGCATTAAACACACATAACCCAATTCAAAAAGGCACAGCTCAAAATCCAGATGTATATTTTCAAAATCGTGAAAGATGTAACGAACTTTATAACAATGTTTATGCCAAATTAACTGATGTTTTTAACGATATAAAATCAATAACAGGCAGAAGTTATACCCCATATGAATATTTTGGAGATAAAGATGCTGAATATGTTATTATAGCAATGGGCAGTGGTGTTGAAACAATTAAAGAAACAATTAAATATCTAAATAGTAAAGGCATCAAAATTGGTGCTTTGAATGTAAGATTATTTAGACCATTCTTTTCAAAGCAATTTGTTAATTCCCTTCCAAAAAGTGTTAAAAAAGTTGCAGTGCTTGACAGGACAAAAGAATGTGGAGCAAGTGGAGAACCTTTATATAATGATATTTGTTCTGCAATAATTGAAAATGACCTTAATATTAAAGTAATTGGTGGAAGATATGGTCTTGGTGGAAAGGAATTTAATCCTGCACATGTTTATGCTGTTTATCAAAATTTAGTTAATGAAACACCAAAAAATCACTTTACTGTTGGAATTAATGATGATGTAACCAACACTTCCCTTGCATTACCTAACTTTGAAATTTTAGATGATGATTGCTATGATTTAAAATTTTATGGACTTGGTTCAGATGGAACTGTTAGCGCAAACAAAAACAGTATAAAAATTATTAGTCAACTTGAAAGCAAATATGTTCAAGCATACTTTGAGTATGATTCAAAAAAATCTGGGAGTTTAACAACTTCTCATTTAAGATTGAGCAACAAACCAATCAATAAACCATATAAAGCACTTCATCATGATTTTATTGCCATTCATAACTTTACATTTATTGGCAGATATGACTTAATATCTTCGCTAAAAGAGAATGGAATTGTCTTACTCAATACAAAATTTGATGATGAAAAACTTGGCGAATATTTACCACAAGAATTTGTCAATGTTTTAAAAGAAAGAAAAGCAGAATTATATACCATAGATGCACAAAAAATTGCAAATGATGTAGGTCTTGGCGGGAAAATAAATGTAATAATGCAAACAGCATTTTTTAAACTTTTAAAAGATATACCAATCGAGCAATCAATAATAAAGATAAAAGAATCAACAATATCAACATATTCAAAAAAAGGCGATGACATTGTTAACAAAAACTTAAAAGCCATTGAACTTGCACTTGATAATGTGAAAAAAGTTGATTATTCTAATTTTGTTGGATACAAGAACACAAGAAATACTACAACAAATTGTAAATTTTTTGATGAGATAATATCCAAAATAGAGAAAAACAAAGGTAATGACTTACCAGTATCAAGTTTTTCTGTTGATGGAACAGTTCCAACAAATACTTCAAAATATTTAAAGCGTGGAATATCTGCAAGCATACCAAAATGGA
>CALDLU010000144.1:0-1743 GCA_937915245.1 uncultured Clostridia bacterium
ACATTTAACATAGTTCATTGTGTCATAAATTGCCATTCCAGCACTAACAGAACCACCTGGACTATTTATATAAACTGCAATATCTTTTTCTGGGTCTTTGCCTTCAAGATAAATAAGTTGTGCAACAACACTATTGGCTGTTTCATCTGTTATTTCGCCTGAAATAAATATAATTCTATCTTCCAAAAGTCTTGAATAAATGTCATATGACCTTTCGCCTTTGCTTGTTTGGTCAACTACCATTGGTATAAGCATAATGTTCCCCTTTTTTTATTTTATAAACAAAACTTGCCGAGTTATTTTTGATTTTCTCGGCAGTTTGATTTTTATTAAATTAATTTGTTATTTTCTGTTAATAACTTGAGAAGTTTGTTCATTAAAATATCGTTTTTAAAGTATGCAATATTTCTTTCTCCCAAACTCTTTTTATAGTCATCAAGAGATTTTTTGTATTTGTCTGCCATTTCACTGAGTTTTTTATCTAATTCTTCATCAGTTACATCAAGTTTTTCTTCATTTACAATTTGTTCAAGAACAAGTCTTGTTTTTACAGTTTCTTTTGCTTGTTCTCTTCTTTCATCTCTCAAATCTTTTTCTGTCATATTCATTTGAGTTAAATAATCTTCAAGTTTGTATCCTTGATAACTTAATCTTGTTGCAAAATCTTGAATAAACATATCAAGTTGGTTTTCTACCATAACTTCTGGAATTTCAACTTCACTTGCTTTTACAACTGCTTCAATAATATTGTTTTCATCTTCTCTTTTTAGTCTTGCATCAAGATTTTCTTGCAAATGTTTTTTGATGTCTGCTTTATATTCAGCCAATGTTTCAAATTCAGAAACATTTGAAGCAAATTCATCATCAACATCTGGCAATACTTTTTCTTCAACTTTGTGAAGTTTTACTTTGAATACTGCTGGTTTACCCTTTAATGCTTCACTAAAATATTCTTGTGGGAAAGTTACCTTAACATCTCTTTCTTCGTTTACTTTCATTCCAATAACTTGGTCTTCAAAACCTTCAATAAATGTGTGAGAACCGAGTTTTAAACGATAGTTTTCTGCTTTTCCACCTTCAAATTCTTTGCCATCAACAAAGCCTGTAAAGTCAATTACAACATAGTCGCCATCACGAGCTTCTCTTTCAACTTCAACATATCTTGCTTGGCGTTCACGAGCTTGATTGATTTCTTTTTCAATTTGTTCGTCTTTTACTTCGCCTGTTGCTTTCTTTATTTCAAGACCTTTATATGCTCCAAGTTTTACATCTGGAACAGATTGTACTGTTGCTACCAAAACAATACCATTATCATCAAACTTGTCAATTCTAATTTCTGGGTTTGCAACTGGAACAATTTCTGTTTCTTTTGCTAGAGCATCACTATATTCGTGAGAAAATAAATGATCAATTGCGTCATCATAGAAAACTGTTGAGCCATAATTCTTTTCAATCATTGCTCTTGGTGCTTTGCCTTTTCTGAAACCTTCTATATTAAATTTACCTTTGTTTTCTTCATATGAATGTTCAACATATTTTTCAAATTCGTCTTTTGAAACTGTTATTGTTATTTCATACATATTTTTGTCTAATTTTTTTGATGTGTACATTATAAAATTTTCTCCTTTCTAAAAAACAACTGATTATAACACAACTTTAAATTTTAATCAATCATTTTAACTATACCAAATTAATGAATTGCATCAAAGTAAGTATGTCATAATTATTTCATAAATAAAAGAA
>CALDLU010000145.1:0-2600 GCA_937915245.1 uncultured Clostridia bacterium
TGCACTTGCTGGACTTATTGCAAGTTATTTTGCAATCAAAAAGTAAATCTAAAAGTGTAGATTTAACGCAGGCTAATTGGCTTGCGTTTTTTATTTTGTTGATTTATTTAAAATAAACAAAATTTAAAAAATCATACAAAATTTTGTCGAATAAAATACTCATAAGTATTGACATTATTGCAAATTATTAATATACTTAATATGCTTTAAAATTTAGAAAAGAGGTTACTATGTTAATTATTATTTCTGGGTCTGCTGGCGTTGGCAAAAATACTGTTATAACAAAAATTTTGGAAAAACATCCAAACATAAAATTGATGCAAACTTGCACAACTCGTCCACCAAGAAAAACGGATGGAGCAATGCACAATCCATATATATATGTAACAAAAGAAGACTTTGAAAATAAAATTAAGAATGGCGAACTTTTTGAACATGAAGAAATTCATCAAAACTTTTATGGTGTGCTTAATTCTTCAATAGACGAGATAGCAAAAAGAGAAACTCATTATATAAAAGATATTGGTGTTTTGGGTCAAACAAGATTAACTCTTGCATTAAAAAATAAGGCAGAAGTTTTGTCAATATTTTTAACTGCTCCAAAAGATGAATTAATTAGAAGATTAAAAGAGCGTGGCGACCACGATATTGATTTAAGAATCTCAAGAATGGAATTTGAATTAAGTTATGCCAAAAATTATGACTATGTTTTGGAAAATATCAATTTGGATAAAACACTTAAAAAGATAGAAAGTTTGATAAAAAAACACGAAAAAATTGAACAAAAGAAATTTCCAAAAGAAGCAAAATAAATGCTTCTTTTTTTAAAAAAATGAAACTATAAAAAAGCACTGACAAAATGTCAGTGCTTTTCAATTTTTATTAATTGAATATTGTTAAAATAAGTCCAACCAAAATCAAGCATAATGCAAACCCAAGCAAACAATAGTAAATAGGGTCTTTTTCGCTAACTTTGTCAACTCTTCTTACAACCTTTGTAATCTTTTTTGCTAAGATAGAAAGTGCAAGACCAAGCATTGCCAAAATCAATCCTACTATTACATTTGGGATTTGTAAAAACTCTAATAGTGTATTTTCAAGCAATAGTGAAAGCATTTGTTCCTCCTAAAATTACAATCTATTATATCATTAAATTTATGAAAATACAATACAAATTATTAAAATAATTAACAAAATAAATTTTGTACGAATAACATAATTTGAGAAGGGAGGAAAAATGAAAAAATTATGTTTACTACTTGTTGCGTTAATTTCAGTTTTTTCATTCACACTGTTTGGATGTGGGAATAATAACCAAAACGATTTAACAAAAATAAGGTTAAACGAAGTAACACACAGTATTTTTTATGCACCATTATATGTTGCAATAAATAATGGTTATTTTGAAGATGACGGAATAGAAATTGAACTAACTAATGGTGGTGGTGCTGACAAGGTTATGACTGCATTGCTTTCAAATGATGCAGATATTGGACTTATGGGTCCAGAAGCAACAATTTATGTAACTGAAGGTGGTGCAAAAGATAAACCTGTTGTGTTTGGTCAACTAACAAAAAGAGATGGCTCCTTTATTGTTGCAAAAAATAATTATACAAACTTTACCTTAAATGATTTAAAAGGCAAAGAAATTATTGGTGGCAGAAAGGGTGGTGTTCCTGCAATGACACTTGAATATGCAATAAAACAAGCAGGCTTAAGCATTGGTACAGGTGCAAATGAAGTTAATTTAAGAACAGATGTTGCTTTTAACTTAACAGCAAGTGTGTTTGATTCAACAGATGCAGATTTTTGTACTTTATTTGAACCAACAGCAAGTGAACTTTGTGTGAGCAAAGGTTATAGCATTGTTGCAAGTGTTGGAACTGTAAGTGGTGAAGTGCCATACACAGCATTTACTGCCAAAAAAGGATTTTTGGAAGAAAACGAAAAATTGGCAGAAAGATTTTTAAGAGCAGTTTATCGTGGATACAAATTTTTGCTTAAAGCATCAGTAGATGAAATTAAAGCAAGTTTAAAACCATCATTCAGTGGAATAAGTGATGAAAGTATTGTAAAATCAATTCAAAGTTACATTGATGTTGATGCTTGGGTAGATAATCCTGCAATGACAAAACAAGCATTTGATAGATTGCAAGATATAATCATTTCAGCAGGTGAACTTGACAAAAAAGTTGAATTTGATAGTGTTGTAGACACAAAGATTGCAAACAAAGTTATGAAATATTTTAATTAACAAAAATCAAACAAAAAAGAGCAACAAAGATTGCTCTTTTTTTTAACATTTTTTTTGCATTTTAAGTACAATGGTTTGAGGAGTAATATACAAATGAAAGATTACCTAAAATTAAACGATATATCACTTTCTTATCATACAAAAGAAGGCGAAACGCTTGCACTTGATGATTTAAGTTTTTCAGCGAACAAGCACGAATATTTAAGCATTGTTGGTCCAAGTGGTTGTGGGAAAACAACTATTCTTTCACTAATTTCAGGCTTGCTAAAACCATCAAAAGGAGAAGTGTTGCTTGATGGTGAAAAGATTGGTAAAAATGTTGACATTGGCTATATGTTTCAAAGAG
>CALDLU010000146.1:0-7118 GCA_937915245.1 uncultured Clostridia bacterium
AATTTCAATATGTTCTCTCTTTTTTTATTTGGTCCATTTTGAGCAAACTTGCTCGATTTTCACTCTCTATTTTTTTACCTTTTTAAGCATTGTTATTACTGCATTTTTTGTATCTTCATCAACTTTTGAAAGTAGTTCTATTATGTCCTTATCATTTTTGTATTGACTTGGGTCATAATAAAAGAATTCTGCTGGGGTCGTATTGCAAACTTCTAAAATGTCAAATAAAGTATCAATGGTTGGTAAAAAGTCTTTATCACATTCTAGTTTGTTGATATAGCCATAGTTTTTGCCGATAAGATTTGATAACTTTCTAGCTGACAAATTATTGTCGTTTCGCAGTTTTGATATTCTTTCGATAAACTTAACCTTGTCTTGATTTTCCATTTCAAAGCCTCCACTATTTTCTACCAATATTATAGACTATGGCTTGTTTAAACTCGTGGAGTTGTTGTGTGTAAATATCCGATATTTATTATCACAATATCGTTTATAACTGATATTGTTGCAAAATATGAAATACAATGCTATAATATATGCGTTAAAAAGGAGAAAATTATGTTAATTGGTTTTTTATTTCTAATAATAAATATTGCGTTTATTATCATTAGTATTGTTAAAATTTCAAAAAAACAAAAAAGTAAGGTTTATGGAATTGTATCTCTTATAGTAACTTTGTTATTGCCATTTGTGGAAATGTCCGCTTTGATGGCTATTATAACGCCAAGTATCCCAGGCGAAAGTGGGAATATGGTTGTCGTTATTCCAATAATTTTATCACTGTTAACAAGCATTGCTAATATTGTTCTAAGTTGTATCATTCTTCCAAAAGGAAATGAAGAAAAACAAGAAAAGCAAGTTGAAATGGAAAAGGTACAATGCAGGGAATGTAGTTGTGAAGCCGAAGAAATAAGCAAAACTTTTGCCAATACAACCGAAAAAGGAAAAATGAAAGTTGGCAATAGACAATGGTTTGATATATATACAACCTTCAACATTACTTACAAATGCCCACAATGTGGAAAGACTTGGACTGAAAATAAGAAAGAGAAAACTGGTAAAAAACTTAAAAAGTATGACAAGTTAACAAGAACTTGGGTTGAATACGATGATGCAATCTTTTAATTTAAGGAAATTATGTATATGAAATCTATAAAATCAAGTAGTTTATATTGCGAACAATTTGAAGACATTACAAAAAGAATTGTTAAAGAACAAAAAGCAAGTATTAGTATGGTGCAAAGATTGTTTAAGGTAAGTTTTCCAAAAGCAAAGGCATACATAGAAGAATTAGAAAATTTGGGATATATTGAAAAGATTGGAAGATATTACAAAGTGTTAATTTCTCAAAAAGATTTTGACATTCTAAAATAATTGGTGGCTAAATTTGTAAAAGTTATCTTAAAATTAGTTTAGGAGTTTCCAAATGATAAGCAATTTAAATAAGAACAAATTGTATGTGATAGAAAGTGATTATAAGGTTGAAGCGAAAGCAACTTTTTACTCCCTACTTTACGAATCTTTAACAAACAATGAAAAGGTATTGCTAATAAAATATAACCATAGTAATACTTATGGACATTTTATTGATAATGCAAAAGCAGAAAATGTAGGCGAAGATATTATTGATAATTTTCACTTAATACAAGTTGAGATATATGCAAGTTTTCTTAGTGATACTTTTGACACAATAAAGAAATTTGGTGAAAAGGTGGATAGAATATTCATCGAAAAGCCAAATATTGAAGATGGGTACAAATATTTAGACTATTTAAGAGAAATGAAAAGAAGTGTTTTTGTTTTGCCAGCAAACAAGGATAAAGAATATGCAAAGCATTGTGATTATTTAATAAATGTAGGCAAAGAAAAACAAAATGCAAGCACAAAAGATTTTATCCTTTCTTGCACAAATGGAAAAGATTGTGAGAAATACAAAGTTGTATTTGTAAATTACAATCTATTAAAACAAGTAAAATAAAATTTAATTATAAAGCGAACATACCGAAAATACTTTCAAATCTTTTGTATCTCATTAGTTTTGGCGTTTCGTGGATAAATTATTAACTCTATTCTTCTCCACCGTTTAAAATTAAAATCTCGGGTTTGAAATAAAGATAGGAATTTGCAGATTTTCAAAAGTTTAAAAAATTGGTGGCTTATTTATATGCAAGAACTTATAATTATTTATCATCATTTACATAAAGGAGAAATTATATGAAAGATTTAAAAGATTTAGAAATATATATCGTTGATATGGACGGCTATACTTGCAGAAAAGTTAAAGAACAATTTTGCGACATTCCAAATGTACAAGTTGTACACAAAGACATCAAAAGGTTTTATAGAGAAAACAAAGATAAAATTGATTGTTTAGTTAGCCCTGCAAATGCTTTTGGAATGATGACAGGTGGATTTGACGCCGCACTTTCAGAAATACTGGGCTGGGATTTTCAATATAAAGTTCAAGATTATATTAAAGAAAATTTCTATGGAGAGCAAGGTGTAGGAACAAGTTTTATCATTCAAACAAACATTCCAAAATTGAGTTTAATTCACACACCAACAATGCAATATCCGTCTAAAATTTTAGATGATATGATTGTTTACTATTGTATGCGGTCAACCCTTATTTGTGCATTAAAGAATGATATAAAAAGTATAGTAATTCCAGTTTTTGGCGGTGCTTGTGGAAGTGTCGAGCCAGAAATAGCCAGCAAAAGATTAAAAGAAGCATATATGCAAATTCTCAATAAAATTGGAGCAAAATATGAATTTTAATTGCAATAAGGTTAAACTTTCAAATCTTTTCTATCTCATTAGTTTTGGCGTTTCGTGGATAAATTATTAACTCAAACTATCTCCCTTGTTTAAACCATATAATTCAAGGGAATAAAAGGTGGTAAAATGGAAAAGTTTGATAAAGAACAAATGAAGAAATTTGAAAAACTATATAGTGAAATATCTCCAACATTGGAGAGTGTGATTAAAACCCAACTTATTTATGATAAGAGATATGTTGAAATGGTAGATAAAACATTTGCTAGATATTCACATTCAATTAAAGATTTGAGTATTGAAGATTTGCGAATGGAGTTTACTTATTTTTGTGGCAATACTGCTCGTGCATTTATATTAAAACTTTTAACACTCGATTACATAAAACAACTATTTTTAGAAAATACCGACTATGCCCTTGACTCATTTTGGGAACAAGCACTAAAAGAAATTATAGATAAAAAATAGAAATAGAGCAAAAAAGAAGATAGCATTTAATCTGTGCTATCTTTTTTTTGTTTGTAAATTATTTTTAATTTCAAATTTTGAAATTTCTGAGTTTTGCAAATTTTCTGCGATATAGTCATCAATAAAGTGAGTAACATAATATTTTAAACTATCTATTATTTTGTAAATAATTTCATCTCTATTTTTAGGATAGGAATGTTTATCAAAAGTTAATCCGCCAAGAGCATTATCCATAAAATCAATTGACTTCAAAAAATAAGGACTTTCAAAAATCTTGTTTAAACTAGCCAAAGTGTAAGGTGTTGTTTTTAAAAGTTTATCTTTAAATTTATGTTTTTGTTTGATTTCTTTAAATACTTTCAAAGACTTTTCCGTTATACCATAATCAGTAAAAATCATATCTTCAATTGTTTCTCGTTGATTAAATTCTAAATCGGTTTGTTTATTTATTCTTTTTATTTCATCGTAGCTTGGGCATTGTTTATGAGTTGTTTTGTCTGGAAAATAGAAAGATTTGTTTAATGTTTTATTTCCTAATATTTTTTGCCTATATTCAAACAAGTTTTCTAAATCATCAAAGTTTGGTATTGTATTGCCATTTTCAATATCGCTCCAATGTGATTTTGAACATTTTATTATCTCAGTAGCAAAAGTGGATAGACTTTTATTAGAATAAAGTCTTGCTTTTTTATACTTGTTTTCTATTTTATCTTCCATAATTCTCTCCTTATGCGTTCTTATTTGAGAACGATATACTCAAATTATATAAGAAAATCGAACAAAAAGCAAGTTTGTCATTAAATGATAGACCAAATCTATGGATTTTATGGAATACAAAGCAAAACTGAAATATAATTTTCGTGTAAAGCAAAGGACTTACGCCATTCTAGATAAGTAAGTTTCTGCTTAACCAAAGAAAAAGGACTATATTTTTACAATCTATAAAATAAATCGGCATAGATTTAGGGTTGCTTATAAAAATCTACCAAAGAACGGTTGGATTTGAAAAAGATTGTTCATATAATATCGTTCAACAAATTATACAAATCAAAATAAAGGAGAAATTGAAAATGGTCAGATATAGAACAATTAACGAATGTGTAGAAATGATAAAAGACCAAGATAGCGAAACTGCAATAACAATTTACTTTATTAGAAGATTGGTTGCAGAAAATCAAATAAATTTTAGAAGAACTGGCAAAAAAGTTTTAGTGGACTTTGATTCACTTGCAAACTTTTTGCAGACTGCGTAAGGAGATATAAAATGGCTACAATTAAAAGTAAATTATTAAAATGTGGAAAATATTCAGACACTATTCAAATAAAAGTTAAAGATGAAACAACTGGTAAATCAAAATTTATATCAAAAACCTATCCAAGACCAGAAAATATAAAAACTAAAAATGAGCTGGCAAGGTATTTTAAGAAAATAGAAAGTGAATTTGAAACCCAAGAGAGAATAAAAATCAAAGAAAAGAAAAACAATGCAAGCCAAATAAAATTTAGCGAACTTGCAGAAGATTGGCATAAGCGTAGTTTTGGTAAGGATAGCCCAACATATTATTATAAACAAACAAGAATTATTGATTACCTAAATTATTTTTTAGGGGACAAGTTTGTTAAAGATATTTCTGCAAGCGATGTCCAAGATATATTATTTAGACTAAATACATATGAATATGAAATATCAAAAGCAGTTTTGATAAAGCCACTAGATGATATAATTGCAAATATGAAGATTAAAAATATTTGTCAAAACGGAAATTTTACAAAAACAACATTTCAATTTGTGAGAAAAGGCAAACAAATTGATTGGACTACTGCTATGGGAGTAGCAAAAGCATTAAATATAGATATTAAAAAGTATTTTGAAAAAATAACAATTAAAAAGAAATATGAAAAAGAAACCAAACTCAAATATAAGAGAGTGTTAAGTGCAATCTTAAATTATGGTATTAAATGTGAATATTGCACAACAAACTACTGCTCTGGTTTTTATACAAAAGGTATATTAAGTGGCGAGAAGAAAGAAAAAATAATTTTAAATCAAAATGAGTATATTAAATTGCAAGAAAGTATAAAAACAATGGATATACCAAACAACTTTAAAAAAATAAGCACACTTAAAAAACGAACTTATGTTGCAGTATTACTTTATTTAGGTTTGAGAAATTGTGAAGCTTGTGGCTTGGAATGGAGAGATATTGATTTTGAAAATGGTAAGATTTCTATTTTAAGAGATTCTTTGTATATAAAAGAATTGGGTACTTACACCACAAGAACAAAAAATGACTACTCCAAACGAGTTTTGAAAATACCTAAAAAACTAATGCCATATTTAGAAAAGTATAAACAATGTTATGAAGAAGAAAAACAAAATTGTGGTGATAGATGGGAGAATAGTGATAGGTTGTTCATAAAGTTTGATGGAAGCCCTTGTAACCCTACTTCGTGTGGGAAATGGTTGGCTGAACTATTATTAAGTTTTGGAATGAGAAAAGTTTCTCCACACGCACTAAGACATACAAACATTACAATTCTTTTAAGAAATGGTGTTTCTGCGAAGATTGTGGCAAAATGGGCTGGACACGCTAACCCTGCTGTTACTCTTTCTACATACGCACATTTCCTTGATGAAGATGAAAATGTTAGTGCGGATTGTATTGATAAAATACTTGGGTAAAACAAAAAAAGAGAGATGATATCTTTTAACAACTCTCTCTTTTCTTCGTGGTGACCCCACCAGGACTCGAACCTGGAACTAAATCTTAGGAGGATTTTGTAATATCCCTTTTACTATGAGGTCATATTAAATTGATATTTTTCGCTAGGCGAATTATATAACAAACAAATGATAAAGTCAACCATAATCAAAATTGAAAAACTAACAAAAGTAGGTATAAAAGTATGAATTTTAATTTTAGTCGAAGTGATACAAGTTAGGAAATGCCCTAAATATAAGGGTTTTTGACAAGTAAGGAATGGAAAGATTGGTATATTAGGAGGGAAGTGCTCTGTCCAGCTGAGCTACGGGAACACGTAATTGATTAAATTATCTAACAAATTATTGGGACAAAAATTTTTTGGTTGCTCTGTTGTTTTGTTGAGTAAAATTTTAATTTTGTATGCAAAATATTTGAAGCATATAGTGAATTACATTTGCAATACTTTTAAAGTATAACACTTAATTTTGATTTTTGCAAGTGATATTGAATAACTGAAATGGTAAACATCGTATTAAAATATTTGTTTATAAATCTGAAATTATGGTGCTTTTATAAATATCAATTTCACAGACAAAAATTATATTGGGAAAGGATTCGTAAGAATAAATATAAATTAAATGAATATAAAATAAAAAAATGAATATAAAATAAAAAAACAGGACTTGAATTTTTAATGTGGGTAGAAAAGAGATACATTCAAATTTGATTAAGTGGTATGTAAAATTTTGTTTAGATATATTAGTTCATAAGAAAGAGTATGGGCATTGAAATGTAGGGATGGTCTTTTAATCTATACATATAGATCTTATAATTTTGATAAATGTTACAAGTAAAATTATTTTTTTATAATCTTAAATGTTTTGTGACGAATTTATATTTTTGCTTTGGTGGGGAACTAAATATTTGACAAAATCATAATAAATTTATACAATATAACAAAGTTTTTATGTAACTTTATTGGAGAGACTATGAAACTATATAATTCGGAAAGCAGAACAATTGAAGATTTTGTGCCTTACAATGGCAACAAAGTGACAATGTATACTTGTGGACCAACGGTTTATCATTTTGCACACATCGGAAATTTAAGGTCATACATCATGGAAGATGTTTTGGAAAAAGCGTTGAGATATCTTGGCTATGATGTTA
>CALDLU010000147.1:0-3677 GCA_937915245.1 uncultured Clostridia bacterium
CGCTAGGTATTTGCACACAGGAATTTGCTAACGCAAATGACTGTGTGTAAATTGCCAAGCAGAAACAAAGAAATTAGGAATTGTTTTTTGTTATTGTTATGCACCTTCAATAATCATCTTGTCTGCGACCAATGCAATAAACTCTCCATTGGTTGGTTTATCATTTGAAGTATACACCTTTAACCCAAATATAGAGTTTATATTTTCAATCTTTCCCCTATTCCAAGCAACTTCTATTGCATGACGAATTGCACGCTCAACTTTGCTTGCTGATGTGTCAAATTTTTCTGCAATGGCTGGATAAAGTTTTTTTGTTATTGAGTTAATTATTTCTGGTTCATCTATTGCCATTTTAATTGCTTCACGAAGAAATTGATAACCTTTTATATGAGCAGGTATTCCCACTGTTATAAAAATATTTGAAATTTTTTCTTCTAATGCTCTATTTTTTTGTTTTGGTTCAAGTCTTTCATTTTGACTGTTTAAATTCAAGACATCATTAATTCTTCTTTCAACCACATCAAGATTTGTTGGTTTGCAAATAAAATAAGATGCACCTTGATTCATTGCTTTTGTTACAAAGCCTTCATGAGATAGCGAAGAAACGATAATAATTTTTGGTCTATTTTGTCCCATTCTTTCTGCAAGTTTGTCCATAATAACAAATCCATCAAGTGATGGTAAAATACATTCTAATAATACAATATCTGGTTTTAATGCACAAATATCAATAAAGGCTTTTTGACCATCATCACTACTCCCAACAATTTCATAATCATCTTTTGTACTAAAATACGAAATAATATGATTTTTAAAATCTGTATTATCTGCAACATATATCTTAATTCTTCTTTTGTACTGATTACTTGTTGTTTCCATTTTTTCTCCTTTATTTGTTTACAAACTCATATTAACACAAATAAATGATAACTAATACTATAAAAAATGTTGAAATATAACTTATAACAATTAATTTTGCAAGATGATTTTTGTTTTTGTCGATTTTTGGCGAATTTACAAGTTATATGAATGGCATATTTTACATTTATTTAGAATATTTTAATAAAGAAAACACTTTTTTGGGAGTAAAAAGATTGTATATGATATATGATGATGAAAAATTAAACCCACAAATCTATGAAAAAATGGCAAAAGAATATTCAAAGTCAATGAAACAAAATGTCAACTTATCATCACATAAAGATAATGATAACATAATGAGTGAAAATATTGAAAAACTAAATTTATATTATTGTAATATTTTTAATAACTTAAAATTGCTTAAATGTTATAAGAAAAATGTTACGCAAATTGATAACATATTTTTATTATTAAACGATTATGCCAAATGTATTGAAAATATTTTAAAAGACAATAAACAAAAATGTTTTAAAACAAACTATTGCAACAATATTAGCGAAGTTGTAAAAGATTGTGCAAGGAGTATAAAATCACTTGCTTTACTCTCTGATTACAACACAAATATAGACATCAATTTAGGGATAACAACTCTTGCTGACATTATACGAAATGTAAATTATCTTTATGGTATATGTAAATATAGACAATAAAAAAATGCTAGAAATTTCTAGCATTTTTATTTTACTCTGCATCTGGAATAATTTCCCCAAATTCCAAGTTAAAGTCGCCATCAACAATTTCAAGTTCATTGATTGAACCAACTGCTTTTATGTCAACTTCACAAGACTTAATAAAATCTTTATATTTTGAAGATACTTTAAGGTCCTTTATGAATGTTTTTAATGAAATCTTATTTTCGCTCTTAAATTGTCTTATTCCACTAACAATTTGCATTACTTCATCGCCTGCCTTAACAAAGTTTTCATCACTTACTTCACCAAGGTCTAAATAACCTGATTTATGAATTGAAATTTGATTTTCTTTTTCTGCATAATAATCTTGATAAATTTCTTCTGTTATATGTGGCATAAATGGAGCAAACATTTTAAGTATTCCAAGCAATGTGTAATAGCAAGCATATTTTGCACTTTCACATTCATTTTCACCATATACATCTGGATTATATAATCTACGCTTTACGAGTTCGATATAATCATCACAGAAATCCCAGAAAAATCTTTCAGCTTCACCAAGTCCCAAACAGATGTCGTATCTATCAAGGTTTTTCATAAAACTCTTAAATACTTTTTTGTATTTTTCAAGTATCCACTTATCCATTGGTAATAATTCAATTTCTCTTGGAGTGTAATCATATAAGAAAGATAAAACAAATTTTGATGCGTTCCAAATTTTGTTTGCAAGTTTTTTACCTGCGTCAAAACTTTCAAGTGAGAAACAAGTATCTTTGCCAAGTGAAAGGTTATTTGCCCAATATCTTGTAACATCGGCACTATATTGTGCAATTATATCTTGTGGAGCATTTTTGTTGTTCCCACTTTTTTTGCTTAATTTGCTACCATCAGCACTTGTAACATAACCAGAAATCATAAGGTCTGTCCAAGGTAATTTTCCAAAGTGATATAAACTTTTTACTATTGTATAGAAATCCCAAACACGAATATTATCATGTGCATTTGGTCTAAGACTCATTGGTACCATCGTATCATCAAGTCCTTTACCTGTAACTAAGTCTGTGCAAATTTGTGGAGTTAAACTACTTGTTGCCCAAGTGTCCATAACATCATGCTCTGGTTCCCAATCACATTCACCACATTCACATTTTACAGTTGGAAGTGTTGATAATGGATTAACGGGAAGTTCGCTTTCATCTGCAACATGAACCTTTCCACAATGTTTACAATACCAAACTGGGAATGGTACTCCATAATATCTTTGACGAGAAATACACCAGTTCCATTGCAAATTTTCTACCCAATTAAGATATCTTGCACGCATTGATTCTGGGTGCCAATTAAGTTTCATACCTGCATCGTATAATTCTTGTTTATGAGATAATACATCAATAAACCATTGTTTTTTTACAACAATTTCTATTGGTGTTCCACATCTTTCGTGTGTTGAAACTGCATGTGTTAATTCTTCTTGTTTAATAAGTAAATCATTTTCTTTTAATTTTTCAATTATGGCAAGTCTTGCATCTTTAATTTTCATTCCTTCAAATTCGCCTGCAAGTTTTGTCATTCTTCCAGCATTGTTAAATGCTTCTTTTATTTCAAGGTTATGTTTTCTTTGCCATTCTTTATCAACTGTATCTCCAAAGGTACAGCACATAACAACACCACTACCCTTTTCAAGGTCTACAAGTTCATCTGTAAGAACTGGAACAGTAAAATTGAAATATGGAACAATCAATTTCTTGCCAAGAAGATGCAAATTCTTTTCATCTTTTGGATTGATGAAAACGCAATCACACGCTGGCAACATTTCTGGTCTTGTTGTTGCAACTGTTACATATTCATTTGTTCCTTCAATAAAGAATTTTATATAGTTAAATGTGCTTGCAATGTCTTGATTTTCAAGTTCACTTTGAGCCACAGCAGTTCTACATTCAGTACACCAAAGTGCTGGTGCTTCTTGGTGATATACCAAACCCTTTTTATAGAGTTCAATAAATGATTTTTGAGAAATTGCTTGTGAACGCTTTGAGATTGAAGAATAATTGTTATCCAAATCACAAGAAAAACCTGCTGACTTATATAAAGCATGGAATTCCTTTTCTAGTTCCTTTGTTGTTT
>CALDLU010000148.1:0-13551 GCA_937915245.1 uncultured Clostridia bacterium
GTCACTTGAATACGTAAATCACATTGAAGAAATGAAATAATAAAATCAAATTTATTTGATAACCAAAAACTTGCGTTTGCAAGTTTTTTTGATGCAAATTCCAAAATTTTGCTATTGACAAATTTTGCACTTTGTAGTATAACCAAAGCATAGGTGAGTGCTATAATTCCCCGCCACTTATCACGAAGAATAATTAAGATAGGTTAAAATCTTCTTAACGGAATGGATACTTGTTGTCTATGCGTTAAGGAGATTTTTTTATAATTCTCTCTCACAATAGACAACCGAAAAAGGAGAAAAATATGGAAAAATTGAGAACAATCAACACAACACTTGCCCTTCTTATGAAAGGCGACAAAATTTTACTTGGTGAAAAGAAGCGTGGCTTTGCAAAGGGAACGCTTAATGGCATTGGCGGAAAGCAAGACCCAGGCGAAACAATTGAGCAAGCAATGATTCGTGAAACGCAAGAAGAAATTGGCGCAACACCAAAAGAATTTGAACAAGTTGGCAGAATTGACTTTGATATGTATTACAAAGGCGAACACGCTTTTATGAAAATGTATATCTACAAAGTTACAAAATTTGAAGGTGAAATTCATGAAACCGAAGAAATGATTCCAACATGGTTTGACTGCGACAAAATTCCTTACGAGAAAATGCTTGAAGATGACTTGCTTTGGTTTAAAGATGTTTTGGCTGGCTACAAAATTTTGGGAGACGTCAAGTTTAGTCCAGAAATGAAAATGTTAAGTCACAAATTTAGCAGAGTTAACAGCACCGAAAAAATTATGGATATAAAATAAAACATTGGGAAGAAACACTTCTTCCCTTTTTTGTGCCGTAGTGGGCTTTAAATGTTTGCAACATTCTTAACAATTATGTCAAAATTTTATTCCCCTATTCTCTCTTTTAAGCTTTTTACAAATTTAAAATGATTTTATAAAAAATTAAAAACAATACAGCAACTGCATAAAACTTTATTAAATCAACTTAAAAAATATTTTTCTTGAAATGCCAACCACATATCAACTATAATTTTTTGCTCAAAGCCAAAAAATTTGTTATATTGTTTCGCAAAATAAATATTTTTGAAAAAATGTTGCTGTAGATGTTGACATATTTAAAAAAAAATGTTATTCTAAATGAGCGTGGATATGGGGGTATAGCTCAGCTGGCTAGAGCACCTGCCTTGCAAGCAGGGGGTCATCGGTTCGAATCCGATTATCTCCACCAATGGTGATTCAGTTCACCTTTATTTAATAATACTTGGCAATACCAGCCGTTTATATGATATGTCCTGCAAATTGTGTAGCAACTTATCAAACAAAAGTTTACACCACCACAAACTTTTGTTAAACATAAATTTAGTGGTTGACAGTTGATAGTCATTAAAACAAACATATAGAGATGTAGCTCAGCTGGTTAGAGCACCACCCTGATAAGGTGGGGGTCGATGGTTCGAGTCCATTCATCTCTACCAAATTTGAGAGCGAAATTCGCTCTCATTTTTTTATCTAAAAAGTGGCTAAAACCCAATAATTTCGGGCATTTTAGGGCTTTTACAAAAATTTAATTTTGATAAATTTGAGTGTCTTAAAATCAAAAATTTTACTCTAAATTTTGACATCAAATGTACCAAAATTTGAAATCAAATATTTTTACTTAAAAATTCGCATTAAAAAAGACCGATAAGAATAAAATTTTCCCATCGGTCTTTTTCTTCCTAAAACTATCTAATACTGATACATTTAGTGTCAACTTTCTTATTCTTTTGAGAGAACAAAATCTTTTATTTGTTTTACTATATTTTCTTCGGTGTCATTTGCGTTTGTATAAAGGCCGTAATTTTCTTTTTCACCCCAAACCTTATTTGCAACCAAAGAATAATATGTGCTACGAGCAGTATTTGGAAATATTTTTATATAAAAATTTTATCAGCTCAAAAAGTTCAGCATTTGAACTCTTCAAAAAAAAATTCACAACAAAAAAATAACCCAACACAAATTGAGTTATTTTCTATGTAAGTTATTAAATTTTTATATATTTCGCTTGTATGTCCCTTTATATATTTTCTCTGTAAGTTGGAGTGTGATAGTTCAAACCATTATCATAATACAAAATTCATACATTTAATGATAATATATATGTTCAAAAATGCAATATTTTGCATTAAATACCACAAACCTTCTCAAAATTGAATCCTACTGCAAAATGTTAATCAATTTGTTTTTTAGAATTTTTTTTCTCTCTCTAATAAATTCATCAAAGTTTGACAAAGATAAATCAATATTAGGAATTAAATGATTGTTTAAAAATTGTTGTTTCAAATTTATGTCATCTCCACAATTTTTATTAACCCAATCTATCAAATAAGAGCTCGATTTTGATTCATTTTCATTACTATCTAACATTTGTAAATTTAATATAGAGTTATAAATCTTAAATGGATATTCTTGTTTTAGATTTTCATCCAAGTTTTTATAAAGCACTTCCGCATGAATATGGTCTTTATGAAAATTATTATTTTTGTAATCAAGATTTGGATATAGTAAAGATAAAATAGGAAAAGCATAACAATTATCTTTTTGGGTCAACAATAAATTGTCTAGTGCTTCATCATCAATTTGTCCTAAATTGGTAATTTGATTATTTATTAATTTACTAGAAAAATTAAAGTTATTATCTATGAATTTTTGGGAAATATCATCTGTAAATGCTTTTCTAGTTTGTTGCAATATTGAATCTGATGTTCCACCAAATAATTTTCGTAGTATTGCTATATACAACCACTGTTTTATTTCTTTCCTATCACTTTCATACATTGTCTTATTAGTAAAGTCATAATACTTATTGCTATGGTATAGATAATATAAAATAGGAAGTGTTGCATTATTTGAAGTAAGGGTAAATGATGTTAATCCAAAACTTTTTAACAAATCAAATAAAGATAGAATACAATCGCGTATATTATCCCAATTATTTTCTATTATTTCACAAAATTCTTTTGTGAAACTGTTAATTTCAGTTTTTACTGAACGATGAAACAAATATAAAAAAGCTTTAATTATGTAACTCTTGTCAATATCAAATCCTTTTTGACTAACACTATTAATTAGATTGTCAATTTCAGTTCTTGCATCCTTTTTATTCCAATTTGATACCATTAGAGAATAAACTATATCTGAAAAAGACAATGTACTACCACCAGAATTAATTCTAGTAAAAATTTTAACTGCCTTATCTGGATTCTGTTCATCTTCTTCATAATATGTTATAGATAAGTCATTAAATATCATGTTTTCTAATCTTTTTATTATTTTCCTTTGCTCTTTATTTAATGACATATCATCAAAATAGTCTGATATTTCTTCTCCACTATTGTGATATTCAATTATAGAACCCACCTTAAACCAAATATCATTTTTGCTATCAATATAAAAATCTTCCAGATTCGTTTCGGTGTTTCTTTTAAACGAGAAAAAATATTCACAATCATCATCTTCTGTTCCATTTTTAGATAAATTTAAATACAAAGTTCTTGTTGGAAAAGATGACTCTGAATAAGCCCAAGATTTTCTTGGCTCATGGTAAGCATAAGTCCCATATATTCCTATTCTAATAGCTGTTAATCTTTGTTGTCCATCTAAAATTGCAAAAAAGTCATTTGAATTTGATGTGTTAAATAATTTATTTGAAGTAGTACAATCACTCGCATCTTTTATATAAGAATTTATAAAATTGTAAAATTTCCATCTGGTTTTTGTATCGCCTTTCACCTTCCAAAATAGCATAGAATTTGTTGGATACATTCTCATTAAGGAATCAAAAAGTCTTTCTATTTGTTCTGAATCCCATACAAATTCTCTTTGAAAAGCTGGCAATAGGTATTCATTATTGTTAATGTGTTGCATTGCCTCATTTATTGTAATCGGTGTTTGAAATTTAGACATAATTTTCTCCTATATTATTTCATAAGTAAAAATATTGTAATAACCATTGTCATATTGTAATGTAATAACAACTCTATTTTTATAATCCATACTAATAAAGTCATCTTCAAACTTTATGTTGCTGGTTTTATTCCCTGAATAATAATATGTATGAGTAGAAGAACCTTTCGGATTTGTTAACGACATATATACTGTGCAAACACCATCTTTTAGCGTTAAATAATTTTCATCTTTATTCGCAGAAATATTTGCTGTTCCTGCAATTGATATTAAATAATATGTTCCATCAACTTTCATGGAATTTCCGACATAGATAAAAACAACAATTATCATAATTAAAACAATACAACTTAAAATTCCTATAACTTTTTTATTTACTGTTTGCGAAACACTTTCTGATGATACACTCTCATAATCAATATTGTTAGTATCATTCTCTCTTGTTTTTGATTTATTTGTGCGTTTTAAAAATTTTATTGCCCACAAACCTATACTATAAGAGCTATATCCCATATCTTTTATCTTTTTTTCTGCAACTCTTCGAGCATCTGACAGGTCATCCGCTTCAACTACAATCTTTTGTTCTTTTACATTATCCCAATTATGCGGTGGATAATTCAACGCTTTAAAAGTTACCTCATACATACCATGATACATATATAACAATTCTCCCTTTTAATACACTTATCTCATAGATAAATGAATAATTTATTATTAAAAAGTAATAAACACACTCAAAATCTCACATTAATTTTTCACTAATTGCATAATGTTGCAAATATTAATAAAATATGTTATAATTTATGCATCTATCTATGAGATAAATGAATAATTTTAGTCAGCAAGTTTGGCTGATTTTTTTGTTAAAATTTCCATTGCTTTTCGTTTGTTTTGTAAATTTGTGTGAACATATCTATTCAAAGTTATAGTTGGCGATGAATGTCCAAGAAGTTCGCTAATCGTTTTTATATCAACACCATTTTCAAGTAGTCTTGTTGCAAATGTATGACGAAGTGAGTGAAAACCATAATGTTTAATGTGTAATTTTTTGAGCAGGTTTTCAAAAGATTTTTGATAAGCCCTTGATTGTATCTGCTTTCCATTATGACTTACAATTACATAGTCACTTTTGGGGTTTTGTCTTAAAACTTTAATCAAATCCAACAACTTTTTAGAAATAGGGATTTCCCTAATTGAACTTTGTGTTTTTGGCGAACTTTCGATGGTTAAAGTCTTATGATTTTGCGAAATAGTTCCAACCGATTTATCAACATAAATAAGTTTATTTTTAATGTCTATATTTTGCCATTTTAGCGCTAGAACCTCACCAAGTCTAAGCCCTGTGTAAAGACTTAATAAAATGCCAAAATAATAAATCTTATTGTTTTCTAAAATATAGTTTTCAAGCTTTGCTTGCTCTTGCTTTTCAAGTGCTTGAACTTTTCTTATTTGTTGATTTTTTAAATGCAAAGTTATCACTATTTTTTCTTTTGTTAAACCATTCTCAAAAGCAAGGTTAAGACTTCTGTTTATCAAACTCTTAACCAGTTTTGTTGTAGAATATGAATATTTTTCCTTTATACTAACAATAAATTCATTAAGATTGCTTAACGAAATTTCCTTATTAAATCCGACAACATAAATTTCATTCATTTGCAAGTAGAATAAATAAGTTTTTTGTTTTATAGAGTATTTGATATTTTCCAAATACTGCATAACGATGTCTTTTAATTTCATATAAAATTCCTCCTTGCATTATTTTACTTTGCATTAGAGAAATTTTGAATGTATAAAATTAAGTAATTTAACAAGTATCAAAAAATTTAAAAGTTATATTTATCACTTTTACTAGCCTCCATAGTAGTATTGCATAAACAATATTATATATTATTTTATCAAAAACTACAAGCCTTTACTATTGTTTCTGCAATATTATATTTTTTCAGTGTTGGGCTACAATAATATTGTGAAAACAATACAAAAGGAAATAGTCAAAATGAACACAGTTTCAGAAGTTGTAGTAAAACGAATTAAAGAGGTATTGAATGAAAAAGGAATGTCAATTTATCGCTTGGAAAAAATTACAGCAATGTCGCACAACACAATGCAAACACTTATGAGAGCAGATAACAACAGCGTAAATCTAAAAACAGTTTTACTAATCATTCGTGGACTAGGCATTACCACTGCTGAATTTTTCAACTCTCCAATGTTTGATGATGAAAATTTGGATGTAGATTAAAAACACAAAAATAGCACTAGAAACAACGTCTAGTGCTATTTTTAATTACAAACTTCGCCAAGCAAAGCGGCTGTAAGCAAACATTTGCTTCAGTTCCACTCACTACTTACGTAAATTTGTTTTGTAAGAAAATAAAAGACAAGGTTTTTCCTTGTCTATTACTTTTTAATATCGTTTTAATGTAAAATTTTATTGTCAACAATTATGTCGCCATAAAAATTGGTTACGGTTACACTTTTAATTTGGTCATAGTCAACTAAACTTTTTGGCTTCTCGTCTAAATATACTTTTTCGTAGTCAATTTTATCAAAATCACCAGTATAAACATAAGCCCATAGAGTTTCTCTTACATGATTCTCTTTGTAAAAAGCAAAGAAATATCCGTTATCAATATAGTTTTTATACTCCTCAAGCTTTTTATCTAAGAACTCAAACATTTCTTTTTCAGAATACTTTTCCCATGAGTTACCATTCCAATCAATATAATCATCCGGCAAAAAATCTCCGAAAAAGCCAATTGTTTCTTGATCAAATATTATTCCTAACTCACCAAATGTTAATTGATTTGCAGGATGTTCAGCAGGAACAATGGTTATTATCTCACGATCAATACTTTTAACTCTTTCTTTAACTACGCATCTTTTGTATGGTTTAAACATAAGTTTTACATGTTCAATATATTTTTCAAATGTTCTCATTTTATTTTGCTCCCATACCAAATGTGAATTGTTCTCTCTATATTGTGAAAATGGTAATATCCACCAGCACCACCGTAACCAAACAATTCAGTATCATCTTTGCTAATCCATGCACCAGTTACTACTGCAAGTGTGGCTGCCTCCTCTACAGAATCAGCATAAATTCCTAATGCTCTTTGTGCCAAATATCCATTCTTTTTGTATCCTTTAAGCAAATCAACAAGTTCGCCAAAAGGATTGTTTGCTCCACTTCACTAATAGTTCACAATTGTTACAATTCTATTTCGCTAAATATTAGTCCTGTTAATTCTCCATTTTTAATTTGGGCGTAGGCATTGTCGAAAAATTTATAAGTTATATCTCCGCAATCAATATCGCCAATTTGTAAAATCTTTTGTTCTTTGTCATACAAAATATTTATAGTATTAAATTTAATGTAGCTTCCTGTTCCAGGGTATAACTTATCTTCTGTATCAAGAGTTAAAATAACATTTTTTATAATAGTCGGAAATTTTAATTTTACAACCTTAATTTCCTTATTTAACAATTCTCCGTCAAAAGATGAAATCCTTTTGGTTTCGTCATCAATATTTAAGTTAAAAAATCTATCTTGTAAATATAATGAAAATTCCCCTCCTCCATGCAAAGATAACAACAATATTTTACCATCAACTTCCTTTTTGTATATTTTTATTTCTTGATATGCCTCCAGAGCTTGTCTATTTGTTGCTTCTTCTATTTTAAATTTATAATTTTTATACTGCGTGCTCATAATATATCTCCTTTTGTTAACTTGCAAATAAGAAATGCACAATAACTTCCTTTATAGGGTCAATTATTAATTCCCAAGAACCGTAAGTTGTACCTTTAGCTGTTTGTTGAATTCCCTCAACTGTCCATTTTAGATAGTTAGTACCACTTTCAACAACCGGTGATTTTGCTTTCATTATTTCTTGAGAAATTAAATTTGCTTGTTCATAATATTGTCGATAATCTGAACTGCCTTTTTGAAAATAACTCTTATTCTTAATTGAATTAGAAAAATCCAAATTACCATTTTGTGCAGATTTGATTAATCGATTAGTTTGCGCAGTTGGAGTTTTCATTGCTATACTTCCAACTCCCCAGCCCGTTATAGCTCCTATAGCAGCTCCTACGACAACACCACCAGCAATCCATCTCCAATCTAATTTACCATATTCTGAATAAGAGATTACTCCACCAGCCACACCACCAGTAATACCACCAGCTATAGCACCTGCTGCAATACAAGCACCTAAACCAACTCCACAAGTTGCAACAACTGCAGCAGCAACTGCTGATACAACAACGACAGCTACCACAGCTACCACAACTTTTTTCCATAATTTTTTGAACCAGCCACAATTAGAAACCATTCCAGCATCTTGCATTTCGCTTAATAAGACACATTCGCCATCAACATCTAAATAAGCATCAATTTCTCCATTTTTATTATAAAATGCAATTCCCTGAATTTTATCGATTTCTATTTTGCCGTCAGAATTAATAGTTTCGGCAGACAAAGTTACAATACCAGTTTCGGCATCAAAACTAAAATTATATTTGACTTGCATTTTCAAGTCTTCTTGTAAATCTGTACCTGAAACAAAATTGAGTTTACCAAAATCGCTTAAATTAAGTGTTTGATAGCCTTCAAAAGTTGTTAAACTGCCTTCTGTTTGCAAATTTGCATCTTCAAATTCATCCAAAATGCTTTGATAATCTACTCCGTTTTTGTTTATCTCAATATTTCTCGTAACTGGTTGAATTTCTGCGGATTGTTTGGCACGCAAAAAATCAGTTGAACAATAAACAAATCCGCAAACAATTACTAGCAAAATTGAAATGAACATCACTGCATTCTTTTTAATTGTTTTTATCATAAATTCCTCCTAAAATAAATTTTGAAAATGATTAAACATTTTCTATATATTCCAATATTGTATTGATGGGAATACAATATGCAATACCATAAATAACATTACCTTTGTTGTCTTTTAGCCTAAAAGTAGTAAGCCCCACAAGTTTGCCAGTGTTGTCCAACAACGCACCACCACTGTTGCCATCTGCAATGGTTAAGTCACACTGAATTACATTTCTTGTGTTGTCTTCGTATGTAACATTAAGGCTTGGGTTGGAGATTATTCCCTTTGTTATAGAAAGACCTAAATTGTTAAGATTGCCTATTGCAAAAATTTCTTGATTGTAATTTAACTTTGAACTGTCGCCCATTTTTAATGGTTTGAAATTTAAACTTGTATCATCTAGTTGCAAAACTGCAACATCTTTGGTGGTGTCAAACTTTACTATTGAAACTTTGTGATAATCATTTTCAAATGAAAATCTAACACTGACATTTTCAAAGGTATAAACCACACCCATTTTTTTATAAGTTATGACATGGGCATTTGTAACCAAAACACCGTTGGAATTTATAAACTCTGCTGTGCCAAAACTTTCTCCAACATCTTCGGTTGAAGCTTTAACTTCAACAACGCTATAAACATAATCACTAAACTTTAAAGTGCCATTTCCCCTTTTTGTTAGTTGAACAACATTAAGGGCAACGCTTAATACCAAAAAGACGGAAAGGATGATGTATATTGCTTTTTTCTTCATAAACTGCTCCAAATTGTTAGTGCAATTATATAGCATAAATTTTAAAATTTCAATACCTAAATCGAATTATTTTTGTTATTTATTGATTACGACAAAATTCGACATTTTTCGCTCTTGTTTTTACCCTTTTTATGCTTTTTATGTGCATAAATTTGTTTTTTGCACATAAAAAAGACAAGGTTTCCCTTGCTTTTTTAAATTGCAATATCTAACATCATTTTGGCAATATTTACACGCATATCAATTGCCCCACAAATGCATTTGAGCCAAAAATATTTGTAAATCTTTGCATTGTTCATTTGCCAAAAATTCAGTGTTTTTTTTACAAGTTAACTAATTTAATATTTTTTTCTCTGAGCAAATATGTGTTTTAAGGGCTAAAAAAATTTACCAATCGGTATAATTTTATGAATGAATTATCAATATTTTTAATTATTATAAAACTCTTATCAAATTAAATATTGCAAGAGTATAGTGCAGACTTTAAATATCACACATTGAAATTTATGCATCATCACAGCCTTTATGTTGCATCAAATTTATAATATTTATTTTTAAATTCCTATCAAATTTTTGTTTGTTGATTATGACAACCAACAACAAAACATTTTCTCTTTTAAATAATAGAAAAATTACAATTTTGAATGGTTAGTTGCTCATCTTTTTTATTCTTCCAAAAACTGCTGAAAGTTCATTGTTATACCCCATGTTTCCACCTTGTTTTGCATACGCCAACTTTGCATTTTTAAGTGCCAAATCGTAATTTTCCAAATCGCAATAGGCTGCTGCCAGCGATGTGTATAGTATTGAAGAACCACAATCACATATATTTAAATATTTTTTTGCAATGTCAATTGCGTTTTGTGGTTGGTTTAAACTTCTATAAATACTGGTCACAATGGGCAAAACAACAAAAACAAAACTTGCGTCATCTTTATAGCAATCCATTGCATATAATGCCGCTTTTAGCGACAAATAATACTGTTGGTTATTTTTGGTTGATTTGATATAATCCTTTATTTCTTCTTTACTAAAATTTTGAAAATCCTTTGACCCGAAATAAATTTTGCTCAATTCATCAAGTTTAACCTTTTCAACTGTCATAAAATGCGAGTCAACAAATGTTTTGCCGGTGTAATAATACAACTCGCCATCATATTCAATTTTTTCCATAAAATTTCACCTCCGGAAATTTAATACAAAATCTCAAATTAAACAAAACTCAAATCATTTTTTGCCATCATTTGTTTTTCTTTGCTCAATAAAAATTTTCGCGATTTATCAAGCCTTAAGCAATTCAATTTAAAAAAATCATTTTTTGCAACATTATCAACAACTTGGGTGTAAAATATTGTTACTTAATTTTAACATAAAAATCAACAATTGTCATCATCAATAACAAACATATTAAAAATTTGCAAATTAAAAAGTATAAAACGGAAATGAATAGTAATTTCAATTTTTAAGTATATATTTATCAAAATTTTTAATGCACAATACAAAACGATATTGAAGTTATAGAAAAAACAAACAAATCACATTTAACCACAATAGTTATATCATAGATGGAAATCTTATTTCACGGAAAGCTTTGAGAGATTTTGGAAATTAATATTAGCACAAATATTTGCACACCGCTATCTTTGGAATACATCTAGTGAAATCGAGATAATCTATGTCACTTTAATTTTTTTCAATAAAACGTCTGCGAATATGAACTAAGTTATTAATGGAATAAAGAAGTCATTAGAAAAAATTAATTAAAAACAAATGGTACATAAAGCTTCGCAAGATACTTTCAAAATGCTTTGAGGCTCAATCGTCTATATGTTAAAATTAAACGGAATACAATTTTAGACATTATTTAAACAAATGGTTTAGAAAATTTAAACAATCTACAAGATGGTGATTAAAAAACAAAAATAAAAACAATTAAAAACAATATTTAAAGGAGAAAATAAAAATGATTAAATTTGAAGATTTTTTTAAGGTGGATTCGCCAGACAAAACAAAAGTTAAATTCAATATGAATGAAGGTAATAAAGATACTCCAGCATGGGATTTGTTAAGAGAAGATAATGCAAGTCTAAAATATCAAAGATGGCTAAATATGAATGCACACTATGAAAAAAAGAATTATAACAATAATTATGGAAATGCGAAATATGTACTATCGTTTGCTCAATATTATTTGCTAGGAAAAGAATTTTATATTTTTGGTGGTTTATTCGAAATAAAGTCCAAAAATCCACAGGAAGATAATACTACAGGCTATATCCTTACCAAATTGGAGAAATACCAAGAATACGAAAAAAGATTAGTAATTAAACTTTCAAAGCCTGTAGGTCAAAGGTATAATTTATGGTATGACTCAGTCTCAAATAATGGTGCAGAAATATACCAGATATTGCCACCAAAAGTTCTTGATGATTTTCCGGGATTTAGTAATGTCTTACTTGACCATGAAGACTTACAATATATATTTAGAAATCAAGCTCCAGAATGGAAAATACAACTATCGTCAGTGAAAGGTGTTTACTGTATAACTGACACAAATACTGGAGAATTGTACATCGGCTCAGCATATGGTAATGGTGGTATATGGCAAAGATGGTCGAGTTATGCTAATATTAATAATTTGGCAGGTGGAAATAAAACATTTGAAGAAATAAAAGGCAAGGACCCTAATTATATAATTAACTATTTTACATATTCTATTTTAGAAATATTTGATCCAAAAACATCGAATAACGAAGTTATAAGACGGGAAGAATTTTGGAAAAAAGTGTTTCAATCAAAAGAACATGGCATGAACAATTAAAATCGGTTAAAACCGATTTTTTATTTATTAATATCATCAAGACCAGACGAAGAACTTTCTCCAAGTTATAACAATCCTTCACAAATATTTAATTTTTCTCAAAATATTGATATGTTTAAATGTTTAATACTTAAAAGCAACCAGACATTGATGGTGAAATCTTGTTTGAAAGCAAGAAAAAAGAGCAATCTAAACTAAAAAGTTCGGATTGCTCTCTAATGGCGGAGAGTGAGAGATTTGAACTCTCGCACCGGTTTCCCGATCTAACACCTTAGCAGGGTGCCCCCTTAACCACTTGGGTAACTCTCCAAATATGCAAATAGATTATATCAAACAAAAAAAGCGTTTGTCAAGCAACAATAACCAAATATGTTTGTTATTTTTTTGCAACGCTTTTTTATGTGACAAAAATCTGCCAAATGTTTGAATAACTATTTGGCTGTAACCAGAACGATGGTTGAAATTGCAATTGCAATCAAAACCAAAATTGAAATTAACAACAAAATTTGATATTTTCTTACATTATTATTTTTCATACTTATTAAGTATAGCACAAAACATTGAAAATTTCAATACTAATTGTGATTTTTGCCAAATATTTAATGATTTTTTTAAATTTCTGATGTTGTATAGTTTGATGTTTGTTACACAATATAAACTATGTAATGCAAAATTTGAACAAGTCAAATTTTTATTGCTTTCGCAACTTCCACAACAAATTATGGCATCACAGTTTGAATAAACATCAGTCATTTGCGAATATCCCTTTGGGCTACTTGTCTCTGGCTTTTGATAATATAAATTATTAGTTGTTGTTTCGTTCATCACACTCTCAAATCAAGTTTGCAAGCAATAATTTGTTGAAAAAACTAAAAAATCCAAATTTGCATTGAATATTGCAAAAAGCATTTCAAGTTATTCATATCGCTTTTAAAAGTTTAGATTGACAAAAATAAATATTAAAATGAGATTAAAAATTTTAACAAGTAAAATTTAATGAAATGCTTTATTGTAAACGCAAAACTGGAAATTTATTTAAACGCTTTATCAAAGTTTATTTGAAATGGAAAAAATAAAAATTTAAAATAAATTTAAACAAAACATTACAAAAATATTGATAATTTTAGGACATCAATCTAGGACAATAAATTCTACTAGCTTTGGTGGGATTTTATTGGCTTAAAAATTAAAAGCAAT
>CALDLU010000149.1:0-2658 GCA_937915245.1 uncultured Clostridia bacterium
ACAAAGAACAAGAGATTTTGGCAGCAAAAGAAAAGGCAAAAAATCTTGAAGGCAAAGAAATTGTTGTTGGGATAAAATGCGGAGATAATGGCAAAATCTTTGGAGCTGTTACAAGCAAAGAAATTGCAGAAGCATTGAGCAAACAAAATTTTGATATTGACAAAAGAAAAATAGAATTAAAAGAACCAATCAAATTCGCAGGTATATACAAACTTCGTGTAAGACTTTATGAAGGTGTGTATGCTAACATTGTGGTTAGGGTACAAAATGTATGAGAGTTTGCAATCTATCAAGTGGCAGTGATGGTAATTCAACTTATGTGGAAACTGATAGTGCAAAAGTTTTGGTTGACATTGGAATTAGTGCAACTGAAATTGTCAAAAGATTAAAATGTCTTAATGTTGAGCCACAAGATATTGATGCAATACTTATATCTCATGAGCATAGCGACCATATTAAAGGACTTGATATTTTTGCATCAAAGTACAAAACAAAAGTTTATGTACACGAAAAGGGAATGGGTGCTGTATATGCAAAAATGAAAAAATTGAATGCAAGTCAAATGTATTCATTTGGAGATTTTGCTTTTAATATAAAAGATTTACAAGTAGACACAGCAAGCCTTCCACACGATAGTGTTCATTGCAGTGGATATATTTTATCAAATAATGGAAGAAAAATTAGTATTATAACAGATTTGGGACATACTACTGATGTAATCTTAAATAAAATAAGTGGCAGTTCACTTGTTTATTTGGAAAGTAATCACGATGAAGAAATGCTAAAAAACAATCCTACATATCCAATGCAACTGAAAGCAAGAATTTTGGGAAAGAATGGACATTTGTCGAACATTGCTTGTGCAAAAGCCTGTTTGTTCTTGGCAAAAAGTGGAACAAAACAAATTATGCTTTCACACTTAAGTACAAAAAATAATACGGAACAACTTGCCTATAACACTGTTTGCTCTTATCTTAAAGAAAATGGTGTGATAGAAGGAGAAAATATTAGGATTTCTGTTGCAAAACTTGTTCCAACTGCAATATTTAATTTAAAGTGATAAAATCTAATAATAATAACTGCCAAAGGAGAATTATGAAAAAGGCAGTTATTTTTTTTGATAAAATTTTACTTTGTTTAGTTTTTTTACCAATGTTCGTGCTTTGTGGTTGTAATTTAATAGCCAACACAGACACATATGAATATGTTGATATGTCGCCAAGACAAATATCAATTTCAAATAGCGTTGATACTGTAACTTTGGTTGAAAATGTAAAAAGTGCAGTCGTTGGAATTGCCTGCTCGGTTAGTGGTGGCTATTCTATTGGAAGTGGTGTTGCAATAAGAGAAGGTGGATATATTCTTACCAATGAGCATGTTATATCTGATGCAAAAAGTATTACGATATATTTTGCAGACAAAACAAATGCAAGTGCAACTCTTATTTGGAAAGATAAATCTCAGGATTTGGCAGTTATTAAATCATCAAAGGATATGCCATATCTCGTTTGCTCAAATGAAACAGTAAAAACTGGTGAAGATATTATCGCAATAGGAACACCACTTTCACTTGATTTTAGGCATACAGTAACAAAAGGTATTATTTCAGCAATAAATAGGACTGTTGAACTTGAAAATAGTAATGGAACAGTTTCTTATATGCAAAATTTAATTCAACATGATGCAAGTATCAACCCAGGGAATAGTGGTGGTCCAATAATTAACTATAAAGGTGAAGTTGTTGGAATAAATACCTTAAAAGCCAGTGAAGCCGAAGGTATCGGATTTGCTATTCCAATTAGTATTGGTAGTAGCATTGTAAAAAATATAAGTCAAAATTCTAATTGGAAATCTTCATATATGGGCATTTTTTCACTTGATAATGATGTTGCAATTTTTAAAGGTAATAAAATAGATTTAACTCAAAAAGGTGTGTTTGTTGCAGGAATTGATCAAGATTGTGAAAGTAAAAATTGTTTTAAAAATGGAGATATAATTCTTGAAATAAATAATGTAAAAATTAATTCTGTGTTAGATTTAAGACTTGAAATTTACAAATATAATAGTGGAGATATTTTAAATATAAAACTAATTCGTGATGGCAAAGAAATGGAGATTAGATACAATTTGCAAGAAAAAATGTAGCATATTCTAAAACACTAAAATAGTTTGCACTTTTTTGTATAATATTGTAAACTATTCTTATGGAAAAAAGAAATTTTTATACAAAATATGATGCTGGCAAAACATTTTGCTTTTCTGTTTTTGCACCATATGTTATTGCGTTAGCTTTAATTGTTGTTGCAAGTATTGTTGCAGGGTTGTCTGGAACAAATTATGAAGGTGTTTTAAAAGCACCTTGGTTTTTGGTACTTTCAACTCTTGCTTCACCACTTGCTTTTTTTATTGTGTATGTGATTATCAACAAAAAAGGAAAAATTAATTATCTACAAGCATCACATATTGATTTTAAACTTGATATATTAAATGTTTTTTTGTGTATATTAATTGCATTTATTTGTGTTTTTGGGTTTAATAATTTTGTGTCAATGTTTGATGCCATTTTTAAATTATTTGGCATAGAACCAAACACAAGTTGGGGATTGCCAATCAACAATGGCTATTGGCTTGTTTTCAATATTATTGCAATGGCTGTTC
>CALDLU010000150.1:0-7393 GCA_937915245.1 uncultured Clostridia bacterium
TATCTCTGAGAAAAAACCAGCTCCCGCTGGTTCTTTTTCTCATTTTATGGTTAGCTCTTTTATGCATATCTCTGAGAAAAAACCAGCTCCCGCTGGTTCTTTTTCTCATTTTATGGTTAGCACTTTTGTACATATCTCTGAGAAAAAAACCAGCTTCCGCTGGTTCTTTTTCTCATTTTATGGTTAGCACGCTAACCATATTGACAGATTTCGGCACGCTTTACTGTACTTTCTCTCTGCAATATATGAAAATGGTTATCACTAGTTGAGAGCATTTTTGCGGTGGACTGAATATTTTTTAAATTTTCAAAACGCAAACTTGCTCCATTTTTGTTTATTAGTGTTGCAACTTTTTTATGACTTTGTATTTTAACGAAGATTTTCTTAAAATCAACCAAACTCAAAAGAATTATAATTGATTCAATCCCATCTTCCAACGCATTGGCATATGCCATAACCATTATGTCATATATCACAAGTAACATATTAGGTAAAAGATACATTACTTTTATTGAATCGAGATTTTTTTTGTATAGTGCAAATGTACACCATGAATATGTCAAAATAGGTATAATGTCGAAAACTGAATTAAAGTTTATTGAACCTAAAATGATAAATCCTGCAACAAATAAAAATCCCAACATCTTTGGTGCTTGTTTAGATTTTGCTTCATAAACATAATAAACTAAACTTTGCACACAAGACAAAAATACAATAAGACCCGCACCGATAGAATTAACAAAAACAAAAGTTAATCCATATGCTACTTCTCCTACTAGACTAAAAAACAAAAATGTTTTTTTAGTTTTTACCATGTAGGATAAGCATAGCATCAATGTCGCAGTCAATCCAAATACTTGGGCGAGAACCTCGCTGACAGTTGACATTTTACTAGAATCCTTTTATATAATCACCACAAACCATTAACCTTACTACCATAGATTGGATAGGATTGCCTTTTATTGAGCATTGCCTTTGCTTTTATAGGTAAGACCCCACATTTAGTAAGAATTTGTGATTTAGATTTCTTGCACAACTGCAAGATGCACTGGGACTTGTGATATTACTTTGACCACAATAGAAATGTTAAAATTTATATACCCGTTAACTAGTCAAACGGACGTTTTTTTGCAACACCCACTTCTTTATGGTAACTAAAATAGTCCCAAAAGTAATATGAATCTATGCCCAATGACATTAATATTATAATACACTATTCAAAAAAATGCAACCCCCCTATTTTTTAATAGTCAAATTTTTTGTAAAAATATTTACTTTTTTATATAGATAATATATACTTATCTAGTATTTTTATAGGACAAATATTATGGAAAATTTAGATGAATTATATAACTTTGATGCAATAGTTATTGGTGCTGGTCATGCAGGTTGTGAAGCGTGTCTTGCTCTTGCAAGAATGAACAAAAAAACACTTCTTCTTACTATCAACCTTGATGCAATAGGATTTTTACCTTGTAACCCTAGCATCGGTGGAACAGCAAAAGGACACCTTGTTTGTGAAATAGATGCTTTGGGTGGTGAAATGGGTGTTAATACTGATAAAAGTTTACTCCAACTTCGTATGCTTAACCTTGGAAAAGGTCCTGCTGTTTACTCACTTCGTGCGCAAGTTGACAAACAACTTTATCACAACAATATGAAAAAAACTTTGGAAAATAATCCAAATGTATACATTAAACAAGCCGAAGCAAAAAATTTGCTAGTTGAAAATAAAAAAGTTATTGGTGTTGAAACAGCACAAGGTGAAATTTACCATGCAAAAACTGTAATAATGTGCACAGGCGTTTATCTTAAAAGTAAAATTATTATTGGTGAATATTCAAAAGAAAGTGGTCCAAATGGATTTTTAAGAGCAGAAAACCTAACACAAAGTTTAATAGATAATGGAATTACGATTAGAAGATTTAAAACCGGTACACCAGCAAGAATGAATGGAAGGACAATTGATTTTTCAAAATTAACAATTCAAAAAGGTGATGAAAATATTCAATCATTCAGTTTTATGACAAAAGAACAACCAAAAAATATTTGTAATTGTTATTTAACCTATACAAATGAAAAAACTCACGACATTATAAGAGCAAACCTTTCTCGTGCTCCTATGTATAGTGGAATAATAAAAGGTATTGGCCCAAGATATTGCCCTAGCATTGAAGATAAAATTGTTAGGTTTGCCGACAAAACAAGACATCAAATTTTCCTTGAACCAGAAGGGCTTTACACAAATGAAATATATATTCAAGGTGTATCAACTTCCCTTCCCGTTGATGTACAAAAACAAATGTATCGAACTATTGAAGGTCTTGAAAATGCACAAATTATGCGTGATGCTTATGCTATTGAATATGATTTAATTGACAGCCTTGAACTTAAACCAAGTTTGGAATATAAATACATTTCTGGATTATTCTTTGCTGGACAAGTTAATGGAACAAGCGGTTATGAAGAAGCAGCAGCACAAGGTCTTATTGCAGGAATTAATGCAAACAACTATCTTGAAAATCGTGAGCCATTAATTCTTGGCAGAGACCAAGCATATATTGGTGTGCTGATTGATGATTTGGTTACAAAAGGTACAAATGAACCATACAGAATGATGACTTCTCGTGCTGAATACAGATTACACCTTCGTCAAGACAATGCCGATGTAAGACTTACCGAAATTGGAAGAAAGCAAGGTCTTGTAACAGATGAAAGATGGGAAATTTTTACAAAAAAACAAGAAGATGTTAAAAAAATATATGAACTTCTTGAAACAAAATTTAAAGTTGATGAAATAAAAGATTTTTATGAAGAAAATGGTGAAAGCGTTCCAACAACATCACAAACTATATATAAAATGATAAAAAGAAGCAATCTTGACATTTTTAAAGTAAACAACAAATTTCACACTTTTGATAATTTTGACCGTAGAGAACTTGATTATGTTAACACCGAAGTTAAGTTTGAAGGATACCTGGCACAAGAAAAAGAAGATATAAAGAAGTTTAAGGAACAAGAAAACTTGCTTATTCCACAAAATATTGAATACAAAAATCTTAAGGGGTTAAGGCTTGAAGCAAGACAAAAACTTGACAAGGTTAAACCAATAAGCATTGGGCAAGCATCAAGAATTTCTGGTGTTTCCCCCGCTGATATCACAATTCTTATTATGTGTATAAAAAATAATAAACTTAAATAAAAAAAGTTCACAAATGTGAACTTTTTATTTTATCTTTTCGCCATCAATCAATTTTGAAGATTTCTTTTTTAATTTTTCTTTTGTTGTTTTACTTTCAATAATTGGTGCATACAACACTGCAAGGTCATTTTTGTCAAATCTTGAAAGATACTTGCATATTTCATCAAAATTTGAACCCCATTTATTTAAAAGTTTTAATGCAAATGTTACATCTTCTTTTGTTGGGTTCCAAGTGGAATAATTATTAAGCATAATGCAAGTTGTGGCAAGTGTTTCATTATCCAAATTGCTTACACAAAAATCTAATATTTCTTTTTTCATTTCATCATCGCAGTATATGGAAACCAAGGCACACAATTTTAGGTCAAACATTAAAAAAGAAAAGTTTATATGTGAAATCTTCATTTGGATTTCTTCATCTTCAATAAAATCTGCATATTCTTTTGTAGATTTAATTGCTTCTTGATTTTCTCTTAAATATTTTACATCTTGTTTTGCTTTTTCAATAAGACTGTGTGTTTCTGTTTTTACTTTGTTTTTTATTTTTGCATTATCATATTCTTGACTGTACATTGCTTCCCTATATTCTTTTTCTTCAACTTTTATATCTCTTTGGCAAGCATTTCTTAAAATTTTTGCAAGTTTTTGCGGATTATGGTTTTTTATATTTTTTTCGAGATATTGATACAAACTCAAGCATATTTTGTTGGCAAAATCACGCGCATCCTTTTCAGAAAAAGAAGTTAAATAAAAATTGTAACATTGGCTTTGAGGGAAAATACTATCAAGATAGAATATTGTTTCATCGCAAAACAAAAGTGGAATTGTTGGCGCTATTTTTTCACCAATTTTTATTTTTGTTCTATTCCCTTGATAAATGTGCCTGCATTCGTGAAAAATTGTTTTTGTTAGGTCATGTATATTCTTCATTTTTAGCAAGTTTTTGTTAATAATGATGGTATCCGTATTGTCACTTGCACCAAATTTATTTTCGTCCATTGACTCAAACTTTAAATTAACATTTTTTATATTCAATATTTTTTTTGCTAATGCCAATACATCGTATATATATTTTTGCAAGTCGATCTCAGAAATTTGTGCCTTGTCAACTTCTTTTAATATGTCTTGATATATATACATTTCTTCTATTTTCATACCCAAACTGCCTTTTTTATAGTATAACACGCTTACATTTTTATTTCAAGAGTCAATGCTTATTTGACTTATTTGTCAAAGTTACAAATTTGTGATATAATACACAGTGTTATTATGAATGCATATATAAAATCAAAAAAGAAAATAAAATTAGGATACATACAAATATTTGCACTTGGTTTTTTGGCAGTTATTCTTATAGGTTCACTATTATTATGTTTGCCAATTGCCAGCAAATCTGGACAATGGACCGGATTTTTGGATGCCTTGTTTACATCCACAAGTGCCACGTGTGTAACAGGTCTTGTTGTTTTTGACACATTTACACATTTTTCATTATTTGGGCAAATTGTAATTTTGTTACTTATTCAAATTGGTGGTCTTGGATTTATGACTTTTATTGCAATTATTTCCATTATATTGGGCAAAAAAGTTTCATTTTATCGAAGAAAATCACTTATGCAAGCAACAGGTGCAATAAACCTTAATGAAGCTGTTGGATTATTATTTTTAATTTTTAAAATAACAATTGTAATTGAACTTATTGGAACAGCACTGCTTTCTATTAGGTTTATACCTATGCTTGGAGTGTGGGAAGGGCTTTACTATTCTCTTTTCCACTCAATCTCGGCGTTTTGCAATGCGGGGTTTGACCTTATGGGAAGGTTTGGCGAATATTCTTCAATGACAGCCTTTGCCACAGACAAACTTGTTTTAATCACGATTATGCTACTCATTATTTGTGGTGGCCTTGGATTTATTGTTTGGCGTGATATTGCTAAAAACAAATTTAAGTTTAAAAATTATAGTCTTCACAGTAAAATTGTTTTGATTACTTCGCTTGTTTTAATTTTGCTTGGTGCAATTGTAACATTTGCGTGCGATTATTCTGGCGAGCTTGCAAGATTTAGTTTTGGTGACAAAATTTTGAACTCATTTTTCCAATCCATCACTTGTAGAACCGCTGGGTTTAACTCAATTGCACAAAACTCATTAAGTGGTGCAACAATTATGGTTTCTTTGTTTTTAATGTTTGTTGGGGGAAGTCCATCAAGTACTGCCGGTGGTGTTAAAACAACAACCTTTGCTGTAATGATACTAAACTCATTTTCGATGGCAAGAAAAAACAAAAGTGTTGAAACAAAACGTAGGCGATTTAGCGATGCTTTAATAAAACAGTCCAGTGCAATTTTAAACACATATTTAGTTATGATAATAGTTGCAATGATAATCATTATGCCAACAGTTGAAAAAATGGGGATTTCATTTATCGAATGTCTTTATGAGATAGTGTCGGCTGTTGGAACTGTTGGAATTGCAATGGGCACAACAGCAAGTTTTTCAATGGTTGGGAAAATAGTTTTAATAATTTTGATGTTTATGGGAAGAATTGGTGGGTTTTCCATGTTTATGATGTTAAATGAAAAATATGTTGAACCACCAGTAACAAAACCTAATGCAGATATTTTAATTGGTTAAAAGGAGAATTTTATGAAATCAATTTTAGTTATAGGAATGGGGAAATTTGGAAGGCACTTGTCAAAGCTTTTGCTTGAACTTGGAAACGAGGTTATGATAATTGATAGCGATGAAGATAAAGTTAATCAATATTCATATTTATTCCAAGATGCAAAGGTTGGCGATTGCACAAACGAGCTTGTGTTAAAATCTTTGGGAGTTGAAAACTTTGATATGTGTATTGTGGCAATAAGTGACAATTTTGAAAGTTCACTAATTATTACTGAACTATTAAAAGAACTTGGAGCAAAATATATTGTGTCAAAAGCAAATCAAGACATTCAAGCCGAACTTTTGACAAAAATTGGAGCAAACGAAGTAATTTATCCAGAAAGAGATATTGCTGAAAGATTGGCAGTTAAATATAGCACAAAAAATGTTTTTGACTATATTGAGTTAACTGAAAAGTATGCGATATATGAACTTCCCGTAACAAAAAAATGGGTAGGCAGAACAATTGGCGAATTAAACATTCGCAAAAAATATGGCGTTAATATTATTGGTGTAAAAATTGATGAAGAATTAACCGTTTCCCCAAATGCAGATTATGTTTTCCCAGAAGATTGTCATATTATTGTTGTTGCAAGTCAAGAATGCATTGAAAAATTAAAACAATAATTATTGAAAATAAAAAATAAATATGTTAATATCATAAGGGGGAACAAAAATGACTTTAACAAAAGAACAAATAAAATACTTTATTGAAAATTATGGAAATGACGATGTGTATTTTGACCATCATTACGAAGGTGCAAATAACCAATTTTTAATTGTTGAATTTTATCAACATTTGGGAAAAATGGTGTCACCAGAGAATATTGAGCAAGCAAAGTTAGACTTGGCAAAACGAAAAATTATGCCGGATATTATTGTTATAACAAAAAATGGTGCAAGAATTCTTAATGATGATACTTATGATAGATCTCTTGAAAAAAATTATAAAGATTTTTTAAATGATTTAAAAAACGAAGATATTTTTGAAAAATAACAAAAAATCATATACAAATAAACTTTTCAATTTAATTTTATTCTTTATTTTAATTTACCATAACAAATATTGAATAAATTCAAATTTAACTCCAACATTTTGCACAAATTTATCTAACTAGTAAAAAGACTGTGAATATTATTTTGTAGAAAAAATGAAATATTTTAAAAAAGTTGTTGACAAAATTCCATTTATACTATATAGTAATAGAGCGTTTTAAATCGTGTTTGGCGATGTAGCTCAGTTGGCTAGAGCGTGCGGTTCATACCCGTAAGGTCAGTGGTTCGAATCTACTCATCGCCACCAATTAATTAATTCGCCAAATATATATATGGTCCCATGGTCAATCGGTTAAGACATCGCCCTTTCACGGCGGAGTGAGGAGTTCGACTCTCCTACGGGTCACCATGTGATGCTGGAGTAGCTCAGTTGGTAGAGCAGCTGACTTGTAATCAGCAGGTCCTCGGTTCAAGTCCGAGCTTCAGCTCCAAATTTAACCTTACAGCTACAATGGCTGTAAGGTTGTTTTT
>CALDLU010000151.1:0-3217 GCA_937915245.1 uncultured Clostridia bacterium
ATTAAAACAAACTGATATATTGATTATGTTTAGTTTTAAATATAATAAATGAAATAGTTTCAAAAGAAGATATGGTTTTTCTCCATAAAATTACTTTTGAAACTATTTTTATTTGTTTTTGAGTATTGACAGCAAAAGTTATATGATATATAATTAGATGTAAATTTTAGGAGATATATATGAAGAAGTTTTTAATGTATGTTGTAGTGTTAGTAGGTATCTTATTTATTGGCTACACAACTTATTATTTTGTTAGAAACAATGAAACAATATCTATAACACTTGCAGAAAATGAAAGTGTTTACATTAACAAAAATAAAACTTATGAATTGCCTATAAAATGGACAAAGCCATATAGTTCAACAAAACTTGATGTAAAAGTACTTAATGAAAAAATTGCAGTGTATAATGAAGAAACCAAATTATTCACAGGCGTTGGTGGGGGAACAACAACAGTTGAAATTATTCCTTCAAACAACAAGTTTGGACCATTTAGATTTGATATTCACGTTGGTGATGGTTCTCTTATGTATCCTTTCACAATCAATGATGAAAAAGAATTGCGCAAAATTGGTCAAGATGAAGAGTATACTCTTGATTCATCATATATTTTGATTAATGATTTGGATATGTCATCATATGAAAATTGGCAACCAATCGGTATTTCATTATCAAAACCATTCACAGGTTCATTTGATGGGAACTTTAAATCAATTTCAAATGTAAAAATAACAAGTGCAACAAATGCAGGTTTGTTTGGTGCAATTGATTCATCAGCAGTTGTTAGCAACTTAATTTTGAACAATGCAGAATATAATGGTTCTTTTGATAATGCTGGTTCTATTGCTGGTCAAAGCAAAGGAATTATAAGACTTTGCAAAGTTAATAATTTTAGACTTACAAACACAAAAGAAAATTCAAACAATGGTGGTGTTGTTGGTTATATGATTAACAACAGCACAGATAATAACTTTGTGTCTTTTGGATATGTTGATTTAACAACAGTTCAAGTTACAGCAAACACAAATGGTAACTTTGGTGGTATCGCTGGATATATGGCTGGAAGTGTTGTAATGAATTCAAAAGTAATTGTTTCAAGATATGAAACATTAGCAAATTCATTATATTTTGGTTCAATCGCAGGAAGTCTTGAAGATGCAATCAATAGCGACAGATATACATTCTCTGTTGTAAAAAACACTTTAGCAATTGTTGAACACATTGTAAACGACAATACAGCAACAGTTGTAGGTGCATTGATTGGCAAAAATGTTGATAGAAATCTTGATGGTTATTCAAATATAATCAAATCATGTTACTATGCTTGCACAGATGATATTACTGAAATTGTAGGTACATCATTAACTACATTAGATTTAACAAATGTTTATAAAAGAGATATTCTTGATTTAAAACAAAAAGCAACTTTTGTTGGCTGGAACTTTGATACAATTTGGACAACACAAGATGACACAGTTATAAATGAAATTAATTATAACAGTGCAGAACCAGAAGCAATAAATGAATACATTCCAGGCGAACCAATAAACACAGCAGAAGATTTACTTAGAATTATAGAAGCAATAAGACAAAACCCATCTTCAGGTGCTGTATATGAAGTACAATCCAATATAGTTTTAGATTTAGATGGTAAGGAATGGCAAACAATAGCACCAGTAATTACAAGACCAATGACTTGTTCAATCATTTGTGATGAAGGTGTTACAATTACGATACAAAATGGAAAAATTTCTGGAGATAATTCAAGCTTCTTTGGTTATATTTCAGGAGTTAATACAAAGATTAACAATTTAATTTATAAAGATATTACAGTAAATTCAAACGCAAAAGAAGTTGCACTTGTTGCAACATCACTTCTTGATAATGCAACAATGGAAAACATTGAAGTTCAAAATTGTGAAGTTAGTGGAAGTGCAGACACAGATTACATTGCCGTTATTGTTGCAACAAATTATGGTAATGTAAGAAATACAAAGGTTAATGTTGATGCAAGTGATGTAAATACATTAAAAACAGAAAGTTTAACAGCAACAATGGGTATTATCAGTGCAATAAACAACAAAACAATTTCAAATGTTGTTGTAGATTCATATGAAATTATATCAACATCACAAAATATTGATGCAACAGCACAAATTGGTGGTATCAGTGGTATTAACAACGGAACAATAACAGATGCACAAAACTTGGGTGCAACACTTAATATAGATTTCCGTGGAACAATTTATGCTGGTGGTGTAACATCAAAACTTTCAAATGGAGCAAGTGTTGAAAAGAGTTTTGCTATTTCAACATTAAAAGTTCCATATACAAACAAAAATTCTCATATTGCAGGTGTGGTTGCTTATTCTGATAAAGGTAGTATCAAAACAAGTTTCTTCCGTGGAAATGTTGAAGGATATTATGCAAGTGGAATATGTGAAATTAACTCTGGATATATTGACCAATGTTACGCAGTTGGTGAAATAAAAGGTACAATCGTATCAGGACTTGTAAATTACAATAATTCACATATCACAAACTGTTATGTAACAGGAAAGGTTACAGGTGTTACAAGTGATGCAGTTGCAAATGGTATATGTTATACATTGCCAGAAGGTAGTAGTGTTAGCCATTGCTTTGTTAATGTTTCATATGCAGATGGACTTGGCAAAAAGAATGCTGAATCAAATGAAGAATTTAGAGCTGAATTTGAAAAGGTATTTGGACCATTGTTTAATGTTTATCCAAAAACAGGAACACTTACAAATTCAATTATAATTAACTATGAAAATGCTGATGTTAAAGGTACATTCTTTAATGCAGTAAAAAATGGCTGGATTGATTGCTCAAATGAAGAAGCAAATGGTCAAAAAGGTGATTACGAAAAGTTTAAAAACAATGCAAAATTTGACCAATCAATTTGGGTATTTGACGCAAATACAAATGGCGGATATCCATATCTTAAAAACACACCAGTTGTTGAATAATATTATTGATTAAAAAAAAGACTTTGAAATTAATTCAAAGTCTTTTTTTGCGTTATTTAAATTTTAGAATATTATAATTGTAAAAATTATAAAAAACAATAGATTTTTATTTGACTTTTTGGCAGGGGGGGGGGTAGAATAGAATTGAATACAAGTGCGTGTCTTGAGCAAATAATATAAAAGGAAACAATATATGAAAAAACTAAAATTATTAATGTCGGTATCGC
>CALDLU010000152.1:0-3148 GCA_937915245.1 uncultured Clostridia bacterium
AACGACACACAAGACGATAACATTCAAAACATTCTTACAAAATTAAACAACAACGAAATTACAATTCAAGAAACAAATCAATCACCTGTTCAATTTAAGTATAATGTTGAAATATTCAACAAAGATAATTCAGAAATAGTTGACACACAAAGTGCTTACTATATGCTTGAATTTAACAAAGACACAAACTCATATTCAATTTTAAACAATTCAAGAACAAATTATGACAACTCTCCACTAACAAAAGCAGGAATTTATCTTGTAAATGTTGTTTACAAATACACACCAACAATTATTGGAGCAGATGAAGCATGTCAAGCATCAAGCATTAAAGAAACAACAACTGAAAAATTAAGAAGTCAATGGTTCATTTTTGAAATAACAAAATCAACAACAAAGATTTCTATTCAAACGAATGATGATGAAAATAGTCAACCTTTAAATGATGGTTCATTTACAAACAAAGATGTATTAATTAAAAAAGATGAACAATCAAAATCAATATTTAATGCAAAAACAAAACTTGTTGTATCAGTTAAAGAAGGTTTTTCAGGAAATTATATTGACACAGAAATAACAGATGATAATGGTCAAGTATTTTCTAGCAACGGTAACTACATCGTAACAATGTATTTTGGTAAAAACCTTAACAGAAGTTACATTTCAACATTTACCATTGATAAAGAAGATATTGATAATGTTCAAATCTTTTCTGTAAATCTTCAAGCAAATAACACAACATACATAAGAAACAAACAAATTGAATTTATGACAAATCAAAGCGTAATTGTTTCTTGGAATAACAAAGTAAGTGGCAGTGTTATTTCAGCACAATATAAATACTTCCCTATCACACTCAATTCATCATACACATTTGATGATGACTTATGCAAAAAATATTATAATAAAGAATATTCAATACTTTCTAATTATGAAATTAACATAGAAAACACAGAATACACACCAGTTGATTATTCAAATAGTCAAATGTACACACAAAGTATTCCATCAAGTGCAGTACTTTCACAAAATGGTTTGTATGTATTTAAACTTTTAGATAGCGCTGGAAATGAAAAATACTTTGCATTTATTATTGACAAAACTCCATCAATAATTCTTCAAAGAATTGATGGTACATTCGTAAACCCTACAGAATTAAATATAATTTCAAATGATGTTGACATAGTTTTTGGTCAATACAAAGTAATTAAAATCAATAATTTAAAAACAACTAATGCACAATTTGCAAACAATGATAGTTGGTTAGATGTAATTTTAAATACAAGTGAAATTTATGACAGATACTTTAAGTGGTTACAAATCAATACATTTGATGATGTTTACCTTAGAGTAAAAAATAATGCAAAAGTTCTTATGAACGAGCAAGAAAGTTACAAATTTATTGACAACAATATTTTAAACAATTTTAGTATCAACATTCCATTTGAAGATGGCAAAGATATAACATTCTACACTCAAGATGAATTGTGTAATAACGGATACTTTACTGTTGATGAATACTTGGAGAATCATTCTAGTATGTTCAGAGTAAAATTATCATCAGATGCAAGTCAAACAAATCTTATTTACAAAACAAAAGACCAAAAAGACACAACATTATATTTAAGTTCATTTAGTCTTACAAATAATGAAACATCAGAGAAAAATCAATATTATATTCCAACAACAGTTGACGCATTAAAAAATAGCAACGAAATATTAACTTTACAATTTTTAGCAACACCAGAAGCAGGAGTTTTGGAAGTAGAAAGTGTGGAATACGAATTTACTCCATTCTCACCTGCAAAACAGATTGACCCACAAAATAGTTTAAATTACACATATTCTTATGTGTTTGATGATGCAAACAAAGTTACTGGAACAGTTTATTCAAAAATTAATCCAACAATGAATTTGGCAACACAAAATGGCGACTATTATACTTGGCGAGTAAACCTTGAATATAACAATATTAGTGGAAGCGAACAAACAAAAAGTGGTAAATATACAATCATAAGAAAATATGCTCAAACAACTGATTTACAAAACAAACTAACAGAAAAACAAGACTACACAACTCGTACATTCACTTTTATAATTGACAGGAACGGAATTATAACAAATCCTGTTGTTGCAGATTCAAATTCTCAAAACTTATATAGTTATGTTGGCGAAGCAATAAAAATTCAAGTTTTAGAAAACGAAAATGATAAGATGTTCTTTAATGATATATATCTTGCAAAAAGTGCAAGTGCAAAGAACTCACCTATTCTTCAAACAAACAAATTACCTGTATTCGTATATATTCCAACATACACATATGGATACGCATACACAAATGGTGGAATATTCAACCTTGAAAACTCAATTTCTTATTATGACTCAAATGATAAAATAAATAGTTTAATTTCATCTTATGCCCTATCCGCTGAAATAAAATATTCATATGAACAATCAACCCTTGACCAATCAACCGAAATATATAAAGGTTACAGCGATGATAGTACTGGCTATTTAAGATTTACTGGAATTGAATCAACATCTGGTAGAGCCTTCACAAAAGTTGGATACTACAAAGTAACAATAAAACAAGGTTTACCACAATATGGTCAAAACGAATTTAGTTACATATTTAGCATTGAGACTGGTGCACCTGATTTTAAGGTAACAAGCACAGATGGAACAGAACTAGCAAAAGACTCATCAAGCAATTATTATACTAACAGTGAAAATATTAAACTAGAATGGGAAGACCCGATTAACAAATTTAGAGCAAAAATTAATAAAAATGAAATTTACTATTCAATAAATGGTAATACACAAGTAAAAATCAATAGCAATCAAATTAATACATCAGAAAACACAAACACAATTAGTATTAACCTAAATGATATTGGTGGATACAAAAATGGCAACAAAATTCAATTCTTTATGCAATTTGAAGGCGACCAAAAAGACTATCAAGAAGGTTCATTCAAAAAAGTTAGCACTCTTGTTATAGACACAACAGCACCTGAGAAAAACATAAACAATCTTATTTCTTTAAGTGGTATTGATTCATCGCTATTAAGAAATATTGAAACAAAATATAACACATCAATTTCTAGTGGTTTATACAAATATTTTGCATTCCCTGTTGACAAATCAC
>CALDLU010000153.1:0-4176 GCA_937915245.1 uncultured Clostridia bacterium
TTTTTTATTTTTAAAATCATTAGCAATATTATCTCTGAATTTTTTGTCTTTTATTACGTCCCTCATTTTTTCATCATCTTTATTACTAGATGTAACAATTAGTTGCAATTTTTCTTTGTAATTAGGTCTTATGTCTAAAATTAAATTATATAAATCAAATGCAATTTTTCTAGTCATACAAACAATCATTGCTTTATCATTTAAGATACCTTTTCTTTCCTCATAATGATTAACAATATCGTTTGCTAACAATTTTAATCTATCTTCATCTCCAAGTAAAACCTCCATACGACTCATTTGAGATTTTGACATATCGATTAAATCTTCTGTAACTCCATTATCACGCATTTCATTATAGTATTCATCTATTTCTTCGAGTTTCTTATCATCTAGCCACACTTTTGCAAGTCTTGATTCATAGAACAATTTTACAGTTGAACCATCTTCAATAGATTGAGTCATATCATATACATCAATAATATCTCCAAAAATGGCAGTTGTATCTTTATCCTTAGTTTGAACAGGAGTTCCTGTAAATCCAATGAATGTAGCATTTGGTAAAGCATCTCTAATATACTTTTCATAGCCATATTTCGTTTTCATTTCAAAATCTGTGCTATTCTTCTTGTATGTAACCGTTTCATCTATTCCATAATGACTTCTATGTGCTTCATCACTTATAACAATAATATTATCTCTATTATTTGGAATTATATTATCTTTATCAATTTTTTGCAGTGTTGTAAAGATAATTCCACATTCTTTAACATTTGACAGTTTATCTAATAAATCTTTTCTGTTTGATACTTTGACTGGTTCTACTCTTAAATAATTCTTTGCATTACTAAAAGTCGTATATAATTGGTCATCTAAGTCATTTCTATCAGTCAATACAACTATGGTTGGGTTATTTAAAGACTTCTCTTGAATAAGTCTATATGCTAACATCAACATACTAAAACTTTTACCTGAACCTTGTGTATGCCATACTAGCCCTGCTTTACCATCACCATTTGGTCGTTTATTTTTTAATATTGAATCAAAGGCTTTTTTTACACCAAAATATTGATGATATTGACTTAAAATTTTAATAGGCTTTTCTTTATCTTTATCAATAAAAAATAAGTTATTTTTTATAATATCAAGTAATCTGTCTTTTGTGAAAACACCATCTATCATTACATCCAATTTATTGACACTATAATCTTTATATACTTCTTTTCCATCAACACTTTTCCACTCTGAATATCTTTCAAAATCACTTGTAATAGTGCCTAACCTATTGTTTGCACCATCACTTATAACACAAAAAGCATTATAATTAAACAATGTAGGAATATCATACCTATAACCACTATTATCAGAATTACCTCCTAATTGATTATAAGCATTTTCTATTGTAGCGTCTTCTCTATTTTCTATACTTTTTAATTCAAATATAATTAAAGGAATACCATTTATATAAATCAACACATCTGGAATCCTAGTTGATCTTCCCTCATTAAACTTAACCTGATTAACAACTTTAAAAATATTATTGTCAGGTTTTTCGAAATCAATAATTTTTACTAATGGATTCGAATCGCTAAAATAATCATCAATAAATATTCCATCTACTAAATATTTGTGGAATAATCTATTTTTATCTATAAAAGAAAGTGCATCTAAATGTTTTAATTTTGTTACTACTTCACTAAATATTTTTCTTTTTATTTTTGGATTTATCATTTCTAGTGATTCTAACAAATCATCTTCAATAAAAAAATCATCTAATTTTCTATTAACTATCCAATCATCATTTTCTTGAATATATGTATATCCTTTTTCTTCAAACATCTGGATTATAGACATTTCTAATTCGTGTTCATTATACTTATCATTCATACAAATTCACTCCTACAACCTATTCACTCTAAGCCACATCTTGTATTAAATTATACCATATTTCTACAAAAAACTCCATCATACCGTTGACATTTATTCATTATTATATATTCATATAATTGATATTATAGGAAGTATTGATGATAAGATAGAAAATAATAATAAAATTATTGAAAAATTTAATAATTTATTAAAGATTAAAACAAATGAATTGCTATTATATAAAACGAAAAAAATTCAACTTAATGATATTATTGAAGAATGTAAGGAAAAGACAGATATAGAACTTACACCATACTCAGTTGTAAATACAGGAAAAGTTATAATTCAAAACGAACAATTTAATAAAGAAATAGCAAAAAATATTAAAGGAAAATATAAGAAGATAAAAAAAGACTTTTTTGTATACAATCCATCAAGAATAAATATCGGGTCTATTGGAATGATGGAAGATGAAATTGGTTGTGTAAGTCCTATATATATAGCTTTTAAATGTAGCGAAGAATATAAAATATATTTACTGCAACTGTTAACATTTGAATTTATGATTAAAGAAATAAATAAAAGGTGTTCTGGTTCTGTAAGACAAGCCCTACCTTTTAAAGACCTATGTTCAATAGAAATATATGATATAGAAAGAGATAAATTGAAATTATATAATAAGTATTGTGAAAATATTATTAGAACAGCAAAAAAATTAGAAGAAGAAAACTTAAAATTACAACAATTAAAAAATAATTATCTGGCTAAATTCTTTTAGTCAGTTTTTTCTTTGTAATATTATAGTTGCGGGAGGTGAAGTTATGGACGAAACTTTTATCACGCAGCTACAAAATGATAATTTATCTGCAAATACAATTTCTTCTTATACTATTGCAATTAAACATTATTATAGTATTTTCAATGATATTAACAAGAGTAATTTACTCACTTATAAAGGCTTTTTAATTGAAAATTATCAACCTAAAACGGTAAATCTCAAAATTCAAGCTGTAAATAAGTATTTGGAATTTCTTGAAAAACCAGATTTAAAATTAAAGTTTGTAAAAATTCAAAGAAAAAATTTTTTAGAAAATGTTATTAGTTATCCAGATTATTTATTCTTTATAAATAAACTAAAAAAAGATAAAAATTATATGTGGTATTTTATTGTTAGATATTTAGGTGCAACTGGTGCTAGAGTTAGTGAACTTATACAAATTAAAGTTGAAAATGTAAAAATTGGTTATATTGACTTATATACCAAAGGTGGCAAAATCAGAAGAATCTATATTCCCAAAAAATTAAGAGAAGTAACTGTTAAATGGTTAGAAGAGATTGGCAAAACAAGTGGATATTTATTTACTAATAAATTTGGAAATAAAATAACCACAAGGGGTCTTGCTCATCAATTAAAAAAATATGCGAATGATTATGGAATGGATTTAAAATATATCTATCCACATTCTTTTAGACATATGTTTGCAAAAAGATTTTTAGAAAAAAACCAAGATATAGCATTACTTGCAGATTTAATGGGACACGAAAGTATAGAAACTACAAGAATATACTTACGAAGAACAAGTGAAGAACAACAAAAAATTGTAGATGAAATAGTTAATTGGTAAAGAAAAGTTCTTTGGTTTTATCCAAAGAACTTTTTTAGATATAATTGCTTTAATTCACTTAATTTTATATTTTCTAATTTTATATTTAGTGAATAGTCAAAAAGATTATTATAAAATTTTGCGTCATTTATTGAATGTTCTTTTATTTTCAAATATTTGATTGATTTTGAGCCATGTAATATTGTAGTCCCATTTGTATGCTCTAACATTATTTGTTGATTAACATCATCTTTCAAAGCCCAAAATAGAATACCATAATTATTATGATTTATAGGATTAACCTTATAAATTCCAGATGAATAAGCACCATTTAATCCATAATTAATTCTTCCAATGGCTCCATCAAAAGATATTAGGATGTCATTTGGCTTTGCAATAGGTAAATTAAGCGATTTAGGTATATATGTATTCGTTATAGAATTTAAGTCTTTAACACGTATGAAATTTATTGTTGTATTATCTTTCATATCCATATAGTTTTGACTTGATGCTTCTTTTCCTTTCGAAAACTCTGCAAACTCGCTGAATTCAATAAAATCATTATTCAAACTTTTATATTTGGATAATCCTAATTTGTCTATTTTCTCTATAATTTTATTATTATTTTCTATCTTATCATCAATACTTCCTATAATATCAACTATGTGTTGTTGATAATTTAACGAATGTTCCGGAACATCAATTT
>CALDLU010000154.1:0-3517 GCA_937915245.1 uncultured Clostridia bacterium
GTTGACCACCTGCACCACTTGAACGATATGTGTCAACTCTTAAATCTTTATCTAAAATTTCAAAATCTACTTCTTCAATTTCAGGAAGAACTGCAACAGTTACTGTTGATGTATGAACTCTACCTTGCGATTCTGTTTCTGGAACTCTTTGAACTCTATGAACACCACTCTCATATTTTAACTTACTAAAAGCATCTTTGCCACCAATTGTTAAACTACATTCTTTAAGTCCACCCAATTCAGTTTGTTCAAGTTCATTTACTTCAACTTTCCAACCATTTCTTTCTGCAAATCTTACATACATATTCATTAATGTATTAGCAAAAAGTGATGCTTCTTCACCACCTGCGGCAGGACGAACTTCAATAATAACATTTTTATCATCATTTTCATCTTTTGGTAAAAGTAAAATTTGGATATGACTGTTAAGTTCTTCAATTTCTTTTTTGGTGTTTTCTATATCTTCCTTGAACACTTCAACCATTTCTGGGTCAGTTTCAGTTTTTACGATTTTCTCACTTTCTTCCAAATTTTTCATAAGTTTTGCGAGTTTGTCATGACATTCTGCTATTTCTTCAATGCTACTTCTTTCTTTTACCAATTTTTGCCATTTTTTGTTATCGGCGATAATTTCTGGGTCTACAACTAATTTTGTAAGTTCATCATATCTTTGTTTAATTTTTGCTGTTTGTTCTAACATTTTTCTTCCCTTTTGTTTTTAGTTTTGCGATTATTACTCTATCATTGTTTGAATAATCTTTTATACATTTAATATCTTCAAAATTTTCACTTAAAAGATTTTGTACATCATCTTTTTGATTGTATCCTATTTCCAAAAATAACATTCCATTTTTTGATAAATAATTTGGAGAAATGTTTGCTATCTTTTTATAAAAATACAATCCGTCTTTACCACCATCTAATGCTAATTTTGGGTCATAATCTTTTACTTCAACATCAAGATTATTTATCTCACTTGATGGTATATACGGTGGATTACTTACTATAATATCAAATTTTTTATTAATTTTCAAGTCGTCAAACATATTAGATAATACAAAATTTATCTTCACATCGTTATTTTTTGCATTTTCTTTTGCCACCAATAAAGCCTTTTTTGAAACATCAACTGCAGTAAATGTTGCATTAACATTTTTTGCAATACTTATTGCAATAATCCCACTGCCAGTGCACATATCCAAAACATTCATCTTTGGCTTGCAATATTTTAAAGCATTTTCCACCAAAATTTCTGTATCTTGTCTTGGAGAAAGTACATCTTTTGTAACGATAAATTTATAGCCATAAAATTCCGTTCTACCAAAAATTTTTGTTATTGGTTCTCCCTTTATTCTTCTTTCAACACATTTGTCAATTTCTTGTTTTTGTTTGTTTGTTATTTTTGTTGTAAGAAGAAGTTGTGAACGCTTTATGTTTAACACTTCACAGATTAAAAAATCTGCTTCACTTTCATCTAAAATACCAGCAGATTTTAATTGCTGTTTTACTTTGCTATAAACTGATGAAAAACTAACTTCATCTTCTAAAAGTTTATTTGTATCCACATTTCCTCTCTTGTTTGATTTCATTAACAATATTTCTTGCAATGCCGAGTTAGAAATATCTAACTCTGTTTTTGTTGGATTTTCTACAATCAAAAACTCAAATATAATTGAAATTTTGTTTAACCAATTATACTTGGAATTTTCTAATAAATAAAGCATTTCATACATAACACAAAAACAAATTACACTTAAAACAATATTTACAAGCACTTTCCAAATACTATCACTTGTAAATCCTAACAATGCAAGCATAATATTTGAAAACATAAAAGAAACTAAAATAAAATTTAGATAATTTGTAGGTTTGTATAAGTTATTGTTTGAATTTAATAAGTTTACGCAACCATTGAACCTGTAAAATTGTCTAAAAGCAAGGACATATCTTACTGCCAATAGAATTAAAAACAGTATCAAATTCTTGCAAATACCCACCATAAAACGATTAAGAATAATACTTTTGGTGTAACCAGTAAACAATACAGAAAGTGCCATAGGTAAATAACCAAAAATCAATATTCCACAAAGTAGTGCCAACAAAAGGACTATAACTTTCATTGTGTTTCGTGTTGTTACATTTAATCCTTTGGATATATTATTAACTGCACTTTTATTTGAATATGAAAAAGGCATCTTTATTAAATTTTTAATAAAAAAATATGTTCCAAAAATTAAATATTCAAATCCTCTTAAAATTGGTATGTTATGAAATACAACCTTTGCTTTATTTCTTTTTGATATAAGGTACGATTTACCTTTTGTATCAACATAACTTTGTGCCATATTTTTGCCACAATAAAAACTTGCACCATATAAATTGGGCATCGAATATACTTTTTCCATATAATAAGTATGGCCAAAATTTGATATTTCACACATAATAAAAGCCACTAATATAGTGGCTTTTGTGGGTTACATTATTAAATGTTATGTGTTTTCTTAAACTTGTCAACTCTTCCGCTAACATCAACGATTTTTTGTTTGCCAGAGAAGAATGGATGACATTTATTACAAATGTCAACTTTAATTGTATCCCCATGAACAGCTGAGCCTGTTTTGAAAGTGTTTCCACAAGCACAAACAACTGTTACTTCATGATAATTTGGATGTCCTTCTGTTTTCATTTTATCTCACCTTTTAATTAAATTTTTTACTTTTGTAGGATACCATAAACAAATAAAGATGTCAACACAAATCAATTAATTATTTAAAACTATATGCCAAGTTTTCTATGTCGCCTGCTCCTAAAATTAAAACTGCAAAATCTTGACTACACTTTTTCAATATTTCTTTCTTTATTAAGTCAAAAGATGAAAAATATTTACAGTTCTTGTTTTTTAATTTTAATTGTTTAAAAAGTGCAAATGCACTTGCAGATTTATCAAATTTTTCTCGTGCAGAATATGTTTTTAATATAAACAATTCATCGGCATCGTCAAAACATTTTAAGAATTCATTAAACAATGTTTTTGTTCGTGAATAAGTATGTGGTTGAAAAACAATTAATATTTTTTTAGAAGTGCAGTTTTTAAATGTGCTGATTGTTTCTTTTATCTCTGTTGGATGATGTGCGTAATCGTGAACAATTAATGGCTCTTTTTTTATTATTTCAAATCTTCTTTTTATATTAAGTGGTTTACTTAATCCTATTTTTACATATTTTTTATCAATATTCGCAAATATACATACTCCTATTACTGCAAGAGAATTTACAACGCTGTGTTTACCATAACAACCTAAATCTATGTGTGCGTAAAATTCATTATTGAAATATGAATCATATGAATATTTACCATTTTTTATTGTTATGTTTCTTGCAACTATATTTTCATTGTTAAAACCAAAACTAAATGATGTATTATTAGATTGGAAATTTGAAACACATTTACTTGAACATTCCAAGAACTTGCCGTATGACAATTTTTCATTTTCAAAAGATTTAAAATAATCTAAAT
>CALDLU010000155.1:0-3475 GCA_937915245.1 uncultured Clostridia bacterium
CACCCAAAAGTGCAGAAGCAGTGATAATAATTAGTGTGATAAAATTAACACTATTTTTATTTATGTATACGATAGAACTCGCCAAACTTAAAGGAAAAATCACACATAATGTGGTTGCATGAGCATACTTTGTTTCCATTTTTAAAACATTCTCTAAAAATGGTACGCATATCATACCACCGCCACCACCAAAAAATCCATTAACTAGACCTATGATTGTGCCACATAATGCAACTTTCCACCAACTTGGCTTACCCTTGCTTTTTTCCATAAAAATATTGTTTACAAATACACAAAAAATATTTGCAAATTTAATCTATTTGCTATATACTAACAAAGTTAATATATTAAAAGGTGAAATTATGACTACGACAAAAAAATTTAATTTACTAAAAAAGATTGTATTTACCATTGCGCTAGTTTTGTGCTTTACACTTGTAACACAATTCCCTGTTATGCTAAATAATGCAGATGCAAGTGTTGAAATGCAATTTGAGCAAGTAACTGTAACAAACGGAGATTTTAACGATTCTTCAACATCACAGTTACAATCAACTCCAAACGGTTGGTCTGTTGAAGGTTCAAGCACAGGCAAATATGGTATTATTGATGTTAACGAAAAGACATTTAGTAACTCATCAAGAATTACAAACTATGCCCTTTTGTCAACACAAAATCCTTCAAAGAATTTGGACACTTATGATGACCATGTGCTTATGATTAATGCTAGGTCAAAAGCTGAATCAACTATGGAGCGTAACCACATTGGATACAAATCAAGTTCAATTACTTTGGAAGCATATTCATTCTATAAAATTAATTTACTTGCCTTAACACAAGGTAATGCAAGAGCATCTATTTATGTTTCTGGATTTAGTGATGAAACATTAAATACTTCTTTTGAAATGTTCTCTGAATCAAATTGGAATGATTATAGTTTTTACATTGCGACAGGCATTGATAAACAAACAATCAATGTTGAGCTTTGGCTTGGTTCAAAAACTTATGACTCATTAGATGCTGTTTTCTTTGACCAAGTTTCTATGATAAGACTTTCTGGTAGTTATTATTATAATGACACAAATAGTACTCGTGAAAACACAAATATTATTGATTTAAGAGATTTTGAAACAAACTTGATTGAAAATGCAAATTTTGAAACTGGTTCAAAACAAGGCTGGGAAGCAGTTGAAGCATTATCAGTTAATGCAAATAGTTCTGTAATCAGCATTAACAATCCTGAAAGTATGCAATCAAAAGGTTTGGAATATCTTGGAAGTGATATGTCTGCTAACAACAACTACTCTCTCCTTATGTATGCAAACAAAAAAACATACTTTGGTTACAAAAGCACTTCATTCAAAGTTCAACCTTATGAAACATATAAAATAACAGTTTGGGCAAAACTTTCTTCAAATTTCAGTGGCAACGCTTATGCTAAACTTGTTGAACAAGATGATTTAAAGAAATTTGATGAAGACCACAAAGCAAATGAATCAACAATAACAATTTCTTCAAATACAACAAATAAATTAACAAACAACTACACACCTTACTACTTCTATGTAAAAGGTTATGAACTTTATGAAACAAGTTTACAAGTTGAATTATGGTTTGGAAACAAAGATAATAATGCAACTGGTGCTGTTGTTTTTGATGATATTACATTTGAAAAAATATCTTGGGAACAATTTGACAACGCAGAATCATCAAACACTGCAACATTAAAACTTACAACAATTGAAAATGACCCATCAGTTAAAAATGGAACATTTAATGTTGGTTCAAAAGTTGAAAAAGATGTTAAATACCCTGTTGCTCCTTCAGATTGGAAAATTACACAAGAAGACGAAGTTAAAGGTATTATTGGTATCATTAACACCTACTCACCTTTCTATGAAGCAAACAAAAGCATTTATGGAAATTTAAGCAATCCACAAAATCCAAGTTCTGCTTCAAATGTAAATGATGATGCAAACAATATGTTGATGATTTACAATAAATTTGAAACATATCAAAATATTACAAGCGATACACTTACCGTTTCAAAACAAACATATCAAAGAATTTCTTTTGATTATAAGACTGTTGAACAATCAGCAAACAGAAGTTTAATGAGCGTTTATGTTTTAGATGGTGATGACAATATTATATATTCAGATGAAGGTTTATATTCAAGCATTTGGGCAAATTACTCTGTTGTAATTAAAGCATCAGAATATTCAGATTCAATTAAACTTATGATTGGTCTTGGAAACGAAACTGACAAAGTTAAAGGTTTCTTATTCGTTGACAATGTTAAATTTGAACAAGATAACACAATGAATGATGAAACATATGCAGAATATGTTAAATCACACAAAACAATAGACTTTACAGTAACAAACTTTGGTTTCTTTAAAGATGAACAAAAACACGGTTATGGAATGTATACACCATACAAGTACACACAAACACTTGAAGTTGGTACTAACCCATCAGTTGGCTCACCTGTTGCTTATGGTGGAATTATTGATGGTAGCAAAGCAAACCAATACTCAATCACAAATTCAAAAAATAATGAAAACACTTTAAAATATATGCCTGCTATTAGAGTTGATGGTAAAGCAACTTACACACTTACAAACAAAGATAAATTAAGTTTAGATGCCGACACATATTACAAATTCTATGTTGAAGTTTACACAACATTCAAGTGTGATACAAAACAAGAAAATGTTAAAGATGAAGACAAGGCAAAATTTGGTGCAATATTTGCTCTTGATGGTATTGATAAATACTTTACAGAAGTTGTAACAAATGATGAATGGACAGCTTATACAATTTATGTTTGTTCAGCAGAAGCAAAAGACATTAGTTTGAAATTTGGATTAATGAGTGGTTCAAACGATATAACAGGTGTTGCTTTCTTTGATAATTTTAAATTTGAAAAAATTGAAAAATTAGAATACACACAAGCAACAGAAATTGCTAAGAATGACAAAACAATTCTTGTTATAACAAAAGATGATACAAAAACAACTGACAATGATGATAACAATAATGATAATAACACAGACGATGAAAACAATGACCTTGTAATTTGGTACTTGATACCTTCCCTACTCTTGGCTGTTGCATTAATAATTGCAATTACTGCATACTTTATGAAGAAAGTTACAATTAAAAAATGGGAAAAGAAAAAAGCAAATGAATATGACAGAAATTCAACTTTATATCGTGATGTAATTAGAAGAGAAGCTGAACAAGTTAGAGATGAAAAGATAAAAGAAGTTGAAAACCAAATTAAAGAAGTTGAAAATGAGATTGCAAGAATTGAAGAAATTCATAAAGAAAATGCAAAAGCTCAAAGAACTACAACTGGTCAAGTTTCAATGGCTCAAGAAAGAGATTTCAAAGCATATGCAAAACGTCATACTGCCCTTGAAAATCAAGTTGAATCATTAAAACAAAAGATTGAAAGTTACAAGATGCC
>CALDLU010000156.1:0-3477 GCA_937915245.1 uncultured Clostridia bacterium
TATTGGCTCATCTGGAATGGAAAAAGATATTGTAAAAAAATACAATATTCCTTTTTATGAAATTACAGCAAGCAAATTTACAAGAAAACTATCTTTCAAACTTGTTGCCCTACCTTTTAAGTTATTAAAAAGCATTAAAGAAACAAAAAAAATTCTTAAACAACTTAACCCAGATGTAATATTCTCAAAAGGTGGATATGTTTCTGTTCCTGTTGCGATTGCTGGGAAAAAATTAAAAATTCCTGTAATCACTCACGAAAGTGATTTAAGTATGGGGCTTGCAAACAAGATAATTGCTAGATATGCCAAAAATGTTTGCGTAAGTTTCCCTGTAACAGTAAAAGAAAATAAAAAGTGTATTTACACTGGCTCTCCAATTAGAAAAGAAATTTTTGAAGGCAATAAACAAAATGTATTAAAAGAATGTTATTTTGATACAAATAAACCGATAATACTTTTTGTTGGTGGTAGTTTGGGAGCAAAAGCAATAAACGATTTTGTAACAAACAATATAGAAAAATTAACACAAAAATATAATATAATTCAAATTGCTGGAAAAAATGCAAATGAAATAAATAAAAAAAATTACAAAAAAATAAAATTTGCAAATAACATTCAAGATTATTTTTCAGCAAGTGATATTGTTGTATCTCGAAGTGGAGCAAATACAATTTTTGAGTTATGTTCAATCGCAAAACCAATGATCTTGATACCTCTTCCAAAAGGCAATTCAAGAGGCGACCAAGTTGAAAATGCTAAATATTTTGAAGATAATAATTTGGCATATGTTATACCACAAGAAAAATTAAATTATACTAATCTTGTTTATGAAATTGAAAAAACATTAAAAAATAAAGAAAAATTACAAAATAATATGAAAAAATTAGATGTTAAAAATGCAAATAAAAAAATTGTTGATATAGTACTACAATGTTGCAAATAATTGAGATTTTTTATATTTTATATGATTGAGTTTTCTCCGAAACAGAAACTCATCAGTCAACAAGCCGAAATGATAATAAAAAAGAACCCCAAGAACAAGGCTCAGCGAGTTCTTGAACAAAGGAGTTTAGTTTTCTAAATGACTTTGTTCAAGATGCTCGATAGTAAAAAAAAAACAAAAAATTGCTTAAAAATAAAAAAATAGCCCAAAATCCGAGGCTCGCTTGGTATTTACACGCAGTAGCTTACCTACGTAAGTGTCCGTGTGCAAATTGCCAAGCAGAAACAAAGAAGTTTTATGCTATTTTTTTATTTTTTAGTTGTTGTCAGCAGATTTAATCTTTGCTGCTTTACCAGTTAAATCTCTAACATAGTAAAGTTTTGCTCTTCTTGGTGAGCCTTTTCTTACAACATCAACATGATCAACAAGTGGAGAATGAAGAGGGAATGTTCTCTCAACACCAACACCATAAGAAATTTTTCTAACTGTGAAAGATTCACGAACGCTACCGTTTTTTCTTGCGATAACAACACCTTCAAAGGCTTGTAATCTTTGCTTGTCACCTTCTTTAATCTTTACCCATACTTTTACAGTATCGCCAACATTAAATTTTGGTGCATCATCTTTCAAATTTTCTTTTTCGATAATGTCTATAATATTCATTGACTTTTCCTCCTATATTATATTCCCAAGTGTTCTTATCCCACATAAAAAAGACAGCGGACCACCCGAAGTCTAAAATAATATAACATATTATATTAATTTAAGCAAGTATAATTTTAAAATACTTTGATGATTTTACAAAAAAAGTAGTCTATTCATTGACTACTTTTTTTCTTCATTTTTAGGTTCTTCTGGCTTTTTAATTATGATTGGTTTTTGGTTATTATTGATTACATTTTCATCTATAACAATCTTTTCTATATCATGCTCGCTTGGTACATCGTACATAAGTTCAAGCATTTTGTCTTCCATAATAGTTCTCAGTCCTCTTGCACCTGTTTTAAGCTTCATTGCCTTTTGACTTACTGCCCTTACAGCTTCTGGTTTTATTTCCAAATCTATATTTTCCATATCAAACATTTTTTCATATTGCTTTACAATGGCATTTCTTGGCTTTGTCATTATATCAATAAGAGCATCTTCTGTTAAATCATTAAGTCCAACAACAACAGGAAGTCTGCCAACAAATTCAGGAATTAAACCATATTTTATTAAATCATGTGGTTGAAGTTCTTTAATCATTTTGGTTGTATCATTATCAAACTTTGTTACTTGTGCATTAAAACCTAATGATGTTTGGTTTAATCTGCTTTCAACTACTTTATCTAGTCCAACAAATGCACCACCACAAATAAACAAAATATTTGTTGTGTCAATTTGAATATTTTCTTGTTGTGGATGTTTTCTTCCACCTTGTGGTGGAACAGAAGCAACTGTGCTTTCCAAGATTTTTAACAATGCTTGTTGCACACCCTCACCAGAAACATCACGAGTTATTGACACATTTTCACCTTTTTTTGCTATTTTGTCAATTTCATCAACATAAATAATTCCCCTTTCGGCTTTCTTTATGTCATAGTCTGCATTTTGAATTAGTTTTAACAAAATGTTTTCAACATCATCTCCAACATATCCTGCTTGAGTTAATGTTGTTGCATCAGCAGTTGCAAAAGGTACTTTTAATATTCTTGCGAGTGTTTTTGCAAGTAAGGTCTTTCCACAACCAGTTGGACCTACCATCAAAATATTTGACTTATCAAGTTCAATAAAGTTTGCATCTTTGTTTTGTTTACCTTCATTATTATAGTTAATGCGTTTATAATGATTATAAACAGCAACAGACAAAACTTTTTTTGCTTCATCTTGTCCTACAATATATTCATCAAGTTGTTCTTTTATTTCTTTTGGAGTTGGCAAGTCAATATGCTCATATGCAGATGATGTTTGAGTGTCTTTTATTATATCTTTACAAATATCAACACATTCATCACAAATATAGCAATCGCCTGTTGGATTGGCAATTAGTTTTTTTGCAACTCTTTGAGATTTTCCACAAAAAGAACAAACCATTTCTTGTGTGTCGTTATCTTTCATAAATGCCTCCTAGTTTACTTATTTTCTTGTTGTAAAAATTTTATCTACTAATCCGTATTTTAACGCTTCATCAGCTGTCATATAGAAATCTCTGTCTGTATCTTTTGATACTTTTTCAAGACTTTGACCTGTTCTTTCGCTCAAAATTTTGTTAATGTTTTCTTTTATTCTTAAAATTTGTTTTGCACGAATTTCAATATCACTCGCTTGACCTTGTGCACCACCTAATGGTTGGTGAATCATAATTTCACTATTTGGTAAAGCAAATCTCTTGCCTTTTGTTCCACTTGCAAGCAAGAATGCCCCCATTGACGCTGCAAGTCCAACACAAATTGTTGAGACATCACATTTAACATAGTTCATTGTGTCATAAATTGCCATTCCAGCACTAACAGAACCGCCCGGACTGTTTATATATACAGCGATATCTTTTTCTG
>CALDLU010000157.1:0-3259 GCA_937915245.1 uncultured Clostridia bacterium
CAGTTACAATCAAAATTCCACAAGTTGATGGCACTTGTTTTAATTTTTCTTCCAAGTCATTCATATCCGAATGTTCAAATCTTATCATTCTTGCATATGAAAGTTTTATTGCGTCATAAATGCTGGCGTGATTTTCTTTATCACACAAAACAACATCATTTCTTCCTGCAACTGCACTTATAATTCCAAGATTGCTTTGAAATCCAGTTGAAAAAGTCATACATGCTTCTTTATGTAAAAACTCTGCTAATTCTTGTTCAAGTTTTATATGAATGTCAAGAGTTCCATTCAAAAATCTTGAGCCACTACAACCAGTACCATATTTTTTTAATGCTTCAACACCTGCTTCAATTACTTTTGGTTCACTTGTAAAACCAAGATAATTGTTTGACCCAATCATAATTGTTTCTTTTCCTTCCATGTTAACAACGGTGTCTTGTCCAGACTCCAATTCGTGAAAATATGGATAAATACCTTTTTCTTTTACCAAGTCAAACATGTGTTTCTTTTCAATTTTTTCAAATAAATCCATCTTTATTCCTTCCTTTTTTAATATAATTTCCCAACAATAAAGTTTATTAACCTTTGTGGTAAAAATTTTGCAAGAACACATATACACTTATAACCAAAACCAACTGTGCAAACTGGTGGTGGATTTTTTCTTTTGGCAACTTTTAGCATAGCTTTTGCAACTGTTAATGGACTTTTCCCATGTGTTTCATCTTTTTCCATTTTCTTTACACTGTTTGTAATTTTTTTACCATAGACTTCATTTTCTACTTCTGTTTTAACTCTGTTTTGTGTGAAACTTGTTTTTGTATCACCAGGGCGAACACACGAAACTTTTATTCCTTGTGATTTTAGTTCCTGAGACAATGCAAACGAAAAACTTTCTATTGCAGATTTTGTTGCAGAATAGCATGCTTGATATGGTATTGGAACAACACTTGCAACGCTTGATGTGTTGATTATTTTTCCTTTTGTTTCTCTTAGGTATGGAATTGCAAGCGAACTTGTGAGAATTACGCCCTTAACATTAACTCCAAAAATTTTGTCAAAATCTTGCTCTGTCAAATATTCAATCGCACCACTAATACCCATTCCTGCATTGTTGATTAAAATATCAATTCTTCCTTCCTTTTGATAAATATCATCAAGCACTTGTGCCATCATTTCTCTATCAGTTACATCACAAGCATATGAGTCAAACAAACTGCTTTTATAAACATTTCTTGAAATGCCATAAACTGTGTAACCTTTCATGGCAAATAATTTTGCTGTGGCAAGACCTATTCCACTGCTTGCCCCTGTTATTATAACAACTTTCTTTTTCATACTTTTATGATACAAGATTTTTATTGACTATGTCAACATAATTTTTTCTACAATTTTGAACATATAAAATATTTTTGATGCAATATTTCATTTATAAAGTACTTTTATTTACATTGACTATAATTTGTTTTTGCTGTATAGTTAAATAAATGGAGTAATTATGCCAGGTCCCAAGAAATTTAGTGATGCGTATCTTAAAGCGAATGGAATAGATGCAGAAGAAGTCAAAGCCGACTATGGATATGGTTCCAGCATTGATATATACAATGGGGATACCATAACATTTAGGAAAAAGGACGGAACTCTTGCCGAAGATACTGAAATGACAAAAGATGAATTTTTTAATACCTATAAAAAAGAAAAGGAGAATATAAGATGAATAACAAATATCACTTTTCTCTACATTTACAATTCAAAGATGATTGCAATGTTGATGATTTGGAAAATAAAATCGGTATGCGTGCATATAGAAAAAATATGTTAAAAGATAGTAAAGGGAAAAACAAAACAGCAAAATTATGGTTCAAAACAAAAGATTTTGAAGAACCTGACACAAATGCTGTCCTTGAAAAATTTTTAGAAAATTTGAGACCAAAATTTGAAATAATCAAACAAGCCAATATTGCCTACAATGGTAACACTGTTTTAACTTTATACTTTGAAGAAATAAAGCAAAAACCTAGCGTAAGTTTATCAAAAGAAACTATTAAACTACTCGCTTACTATGGTTTTGGCTTTGATATTGATTATAGACTTTAATTGTTTATTGAACGGCTTTTGTCCGTTCTTTTTTTAGCTTTTGTTAAATCACAACTCACCTTTACATTTAATAATTAAAGATATGACTTATATGAAGAAGCTTTAAAAGCAAAATCCCTGGAGAAAACAATAAGAAACATAACAAAGAAGACTCAAAAAATAAAAATGATGATGATTATCACTTTAAAATATAACTCACAAATAAAAAACAAGACAAAAATTTGTCTTGTTTTTTTGTTTATCTATTACACTTTTTATCAAACATTTCAGCAAGTTGAAATTGTTTTACAAGTTCAATAATCTTTTTGCCCATTTCTTCCAAAGTGAAATCTGACCTATCTTGCAAATAATCCAGATACATACCTGTTATTGCATTTGCAACAAAAGCCATATTAAATGCATCAACTTTTGGATTTATTCTTCTCACTTCTTTAACAAACTCAATTTTAAGGTCATCAATCATTGACCTTGAAACACCATTAACAACCTTTCTATACGCATTTTCATTTTCTTTAAAATGCTTTACAATGGAATTTATAAATTGCTCAAAGTCCTCAAAAGATGCAATTCTTTTGAGTTCATCTAAAAACATTTTCATTCTTTCATTTTTTGATTCTTCTATAACTTCCATAACATTATTATAATGGTTATAGAATGTACCACGATTTATATTTGCCTTTTCAACAACATCAGAAACAGTTATTGATGACAAATTCCCCTTTTTGTCCAAAAGTTCAATAACGGCATTTCTAATAAGTTGTTTTGACCTAATTTTATTTCTATATTCTTTCTTCATTTTTCTCTCCATTATGTAAATTTATACACAATTATGTACTATTTGTCTAAAATTGAATAATGTACATATATTTGTACTCAACATTCATTTTTTCTTGCCATATAATAACATCGTATTCAAATTTAGTCAAGTGTATAAAATTGTAATTTTAACAATATTGGCTAAAATGTACAAAATTAAAATTTTAAGAAAAGGAGAAGATATGGACATAATTAAAGTTGAACATTTAACAAAAGATTATGGAAGTGGTCGTGGAGTTTTTGATGTTTCCTTTAATGTTCAAAAAGGTGAAGTATTTGGTTTCTTGGGTCCAAATGGTGCTGGAAAAAGTACAACAATAAGACACCTTATGGGATTTAGTAAGCCAGA
>CALDLU010000158.1:0-1723 GCA_937915245.1 uncultured Clostridia bacterium
TATTCTACTTCCGTGTAAGTAGTAGTATTAGCATATGTATCATAATATCTTACTTTATATGAGTTTGCAGTCCATTTTGCAAACAATTCGATTGTTGCACCATTTTCTGCTGTTAAACTTGTTACAGATTGTTTATCTTTATATACAACTGCACCATTTGCAGATGTTGCCCAACCAGCAAATGTGTAACCAGTTTTTGTATAACCGTTTGCAGTTAATTCTTTTGCAACGCCATATGTATGCGTTGAGTTTGCAGTTGAACCACCTGTTGAACCATTACCATTATATTTAATAGTATATGTATGTGAACTCCAAGTTGGAGTAAGAGATATATTACCATAAGCAGTTGCAGGAATAGTTAAAGCAGATGTTGTTGCTGTTGGGAGTGTTGCAGAATGTGTTGTATCTGCCCAAGCAACAGTGTAACCAGTTAATGTTGAACCAGTTTTTGTGTTTGAACCAATTGTAACTGATTGTGTGCTTGATGATGGGTAATATGTTTTGATATTACCTTTCAAACTTCCACCGTTATCTACAACTGTTGTTGTAAAGCCTCTTGTTTTTAAGTATTTTCCTGTTGCTGATATAATTGAAGAATCAAATATGCTTGCACTTGCGTTATTACTGCCAGTGTATTTTGCAATAAAGTTGCAATTTCCATCAAGTGGGAATTCAATTTTTGCTTTTGTTGTTGGAGCATATGAATCTTCAATGAAAATCATTATAGAATCTTCTGCTGTTGCCTTGTCGGTTGTAATAATCTTTTCTATTAAAGGACTGCCTTTTAATGTCAATTTTGATGAAGACAAGTTAATAGAACCAACTGTACTACCTGTGTTTACGACTATGTTTGAAGCTGAGACATCTATTGCAGCATTATTAGGTCCAGCAATGAACTTTCCACCTGTGATATTCACACCAAAACTATAAAGAGAAACTATCCCCTTGTTAAATGTTCCACCTGATATAGTATTTGGTGTTGTTGTTGGAAAACTTGAACCGATTGCCGATATACCCACTGGAGCATTAAATGTTCCACCTGATATTCTAAAATATTCTGTTGCTGAATTTTCAGAGTAAATAGCGACTATTGAAAATACATTCTCATTCGGATTTGAATCTAATTTTTCTGCATCAAATGTCCCCCCAGATATATTTAAGAGCATGTCTTTACCATTTGATATTGCAATTGCGGCAACCATATTTCCTGCACCGGAAGCTGAAATCTTTGGAGAACCTTTTATCTCAAGCTTACCACTTACATCAGCCAACATTATTCCAAAATCTGCACCTTTAATTATTGGATTCCCAGAAATAATTACCTCTGCATTCTGTACTTCATCACTTGTTTCTGGATTTGTCATTATCCCATAATATGAACCAACCAATGTCCCACCAGATATATTAAGCTTTGATGTTGAACCCGCAATAGCAACAGCACCAAGTCCAGTAATATTGGTTGATGAGTTTGATACATTAACCCCTAAATTACCTGCATCAAAAATTGCGAAACCATTTTGTGAATTAATAGTTGCACCGCTTACAGACAAAGAACCTAAATTATACACCCCAATAGCAAAATCATCTTCTGGTTCTGTTGTTGAATTATTTTCAATTTTTGATTTTAAATTCAAATTAAGTGTTCCATTATTAGTAATAACTCCACTATCATTTGCATATTTTGAACCTGTTACAGTTAAGATTTTATCTCCACCACCAAGGT
>CALDLU010000159.1:0-5757 GCA_937915245.1 uncultured Clostridia bacterium
TCTTCAAAAACATTTTTACATGAAAAATAGCCCAATACAAATTGAGATATTTTAATTTATGATATTATTTAACATTACCTAGCTTTGTGAAATTCCAAAAATTTCTTTTAATTTATCTTTAAGCAAATCCTTTCTCTTATTGAAAAATTCATCAAAATTGTTTAATTCATACGATATATTTTCCGGCAAATATTTTACTTGCTCTTTGTGTGTTTTTAACCACTCTACTAAATCTTGTTGATTTTTGCTTTTATTTTCTTTTCCTTGAAGCAATTGTAAATTAGGAATTTTATTTCTTAAAATTTGCCATTTTTCTATTTTTTCATCGCTTAAATTATATTTTTTAAGATTTTCTTTTTTGAACTTAGTACATGGATGCATATGGTCTTGATGCCACTCTACCTGTCCTAATTTCAATCCAGGATATAATAATGATAAAACCATAAAAGCATATGCTGAACCCTTATCATAATCTAACATTTTTTCCAAATCTTCATCTCTAATAATAAAATCTCTATTAGATACAAATTTCAACTCTTTAAAATAATTAACTTTAAACCCTTCCTTCGAAATTTTATGCTCGTCTATTGCTTTTTTAGTTTTCGATAAAGCAGTATTCCCAGCAGCACCAAATAATTGTTTTATTTGAGCAATAATAAGGTATTTTCTAATTTCATTTTTTGAGTTTTCATTTAGCAAACCATTATTGTAAATATAATATATAATTGGTATTACAACATTTCGTGAGATTAGATTTTCTGAACAAAAACCAAACTCTACCAATAAATTAACTGCTTTTAAGATGCTGTTTTTTATTCTTTGCCAATTTTTATTTATTTTTTTGATATTGTCTTTTCCTAAATTCTCAATTTTTAAATCTGATGATGTGCTGATTATATACAAACAATTTCTCATAATAAAGTCACTGTTAAAATCAAATTTTTGTCCACAATCATTTATTATATTTATAAGTTCTTCAATTTCTTCTCGACCTTTTTCCCAATTACTAACAACTGTTGAAAATAACAAATCACTTTTTGACAGCTTTTTACCTCCGTCATTAACCCTTACGAATATATTCAGTATATTATCAAGTGTTGTTTTTTCATCTATCTCAAAATAATTAATTATTGCAGCTTCACCTTTTGATTTTGCTATCTCAAACAATCTTGAAAGGTTATCTTGTGCGACTTCATTTAGTTCATTTTCAATAATATACCTAACTAATTGTTTATTATCATTAAAGTCAAAAATATTTTTAATCTTATACCAATTTTTTTCGGGATGATCATTTAGTTCTTGTTTCGCTTCTTCGTTTGATAAAAATTTAAATTCATATTTTAAGTCTTCATCTTCAACATCAGAATTTGCTGACTTATTCAAGTTTAAATACATCTCTCTTTTTATATAATTTTCTGCCTTACTATGTTTCTTTCTATAACCACATATTGCAATGCTTCCATGAAAGGCAATAAATAAAGATGTCAATCTTTGTTGACCATCAAGAACACTCCATATGTATTCTGATTCTCCAGGCAAATTATCTGCCGCCTTTTCATTAATGTGCTTATTATTTAAAGTGCTGTAATCGCTTATAAATTTATATAAAGTATATTTTTTCTCTCTAGCTATTTTTCTTTTAATTTTCCAAAACAAAAATGTTCCAATTGGATAACCCATCATAATTGAATCCAGTAATTTTTCAACGTCATAATCACTCCAAACAAATTTTCGCTGAATAGATGGAAGATACATTTTATTATCACCAATCATATTCATAATTTCTTCAACTGACTTTCCTATATATGCCATAATTTTCTCCTTGCCAAATTTTTAATTTATTTGATTTGTTGTTTATTTTATTTTCTTGTTCACAAAAACGACAATTTCATATTTTACCACTCCATAAACAAAAATAGTTGTTTTTTTATCATATTTTTATCCCGATTCCATGTAGACCGGCATTTTACATAATATTGTCTAATTGTTGCAAATTGTTAATATAAAACCTAAATTATTTTCTAATTCTATACAATTAGACAAATGCTTAATGCCACTTTTTACTTTTATATCTTAAAATCATTTCTTTGATTTGTTTCATCTTTACAAATATCTTTTTCAAGCTTCACATCACGAATGCAAATTCGCCATTCCACTTACAGCTAAATTTAACGCAACATAACAAAATTTTATCTTAAACAACATGTTCTTAATTTAGTAATAAAGCTCTATGACAGTTTTTGTAATATTATCTTAACAACCACTCAAGATATTTTTTAGCGTTGCCCCTAGACATTGTGTCGTGATATTGTTGGTTGGCATAATTCCTTAAACACCCATAGCAACAAGTTTCTTCACCACAACCGCATTGTCCACTAACTTTGTTTAATGCTTCTTTCAAAATACCTTTAATTTCGCTAATCATTCGTTTAACATGTCCGGCGCCATTAGGCACAGTATCAAAAAGCGTGATGTTAATACTACTTGATTTACCATTTCTCCATATAGAACCACCTATTTCTCTTCTGTCAATTTCCATTTTGATTGATGCACCTTCAATAATTGCATAAAGAATTGACTCATACTCATTAAGTTCTTGATCCTTATTTATTGGCAGTTGTATAACCAAAGCATCAGAAGTAAAATGGTGTCCTAAATAACAATTATAAAGTTCCCCATAACATTTGTAACCATCGGCATTAAAATGCCATTTGTTCTGTTCTTTAATATTTGAAAAATCTGGCTGAACATAACCACAAGTTGAACAAACTTTAAAATAATTGCCCAATTCTCTGTTCTTTGTTGCAAACTGTCCTCTATTTAAGAAAAACATTTCACCCCTTGGGGAATATATCAAATGAACTTCCCTATTATTCATTTCAACATCCACTTCTTGCAGTTGTGTTTTGTCCTCAAAACCATTGAAGAACGCCTCAGAAGAATAATGGACTTCGTTCGTCAATTTTTTAGACTCTTTGTCTCCATTCTTTGTAATAAAACCAAACTCCGGAATAATCATCTGGTTATATCTTAATTTGACGTTACAACATTCGGCTTGTCTTGAAATTTTTTCTACACCTAAGGCAGTATAATAAAAGAAAATTTTTCTGCAAGTTGGACATATTGCAAAGTCATAAGCTCGCCATGTTTTATTATTTTGGACGACAAGTGCGTATGGTTTCCAATATTTTCCATCTGCTACGACCTGTGCACCAGGAGCATACTCGGTAATTGCCATCGTTAAATCACGACAAAGTTCTATGTCCGACTTTTCAATACTATCACTATTTATTACAAGTGGAACTGTGTACACTGGAAATCCATATCTTGGTATTACATTCTTTTCTGCAAGAAATGATATATAATCCTTTGTTTTGTAATTCGTAATCAATTGAGCAAGTTTACCTGCCTTGCGATAGCCTTCATTTGTTTTTAAGTTGGAATAATCATCTTGTTCCTTTGATAGTTCATGTATCTTTTCACTCAATTGCTGAACGGCATTATCAAAGCAAGCATCTCTATTAGCAGGATTTTCATTATCAACCAACTTCTTTATAAATGACCAGTTTCCATCAATACCAATTTCTTTTTTTAATTTTTCAGGAACAACGGCATCTATAGAATCATATAAATCTTTCGGCTTGTTCTGCAACAACTTATATAAAACCTTGTTATAACTTTCATTTCCCATAAGTCCTAAAAAGTCTTCTGCTCTTTCCATCTTAAATCCATTTCTACACATATAACTAAAAATTATAGAGTGGACATGACGTCTCACTAGATAAGCATTGTTCAATTCAATATAAGGTGCTTGTATAATTCCATCTATCATTTTAACTGGGTCACTATAATATGTTAAATCATGCGAGCGTCTTTTGGCAAAAGTCAAAATGAAAGCAGCAGATGAACCTCTTCTTCCTGCGCGTCCTGCTCTTTGAATATAATTTGATGTTTCCGGGGGAACATTTCTTAACACTACTGCTTCCAATGATCCAATATCTACACCCATTTCAAATGTAGTAGAACAGCTTAGCAAATGTAACTTACCTTCCTTAAACATCTTTTGTAGTTTACTTGCCTCAAGAGAAGACAATTGTGCGGTATGTTCTTTTGCATGCATAGGAATAAGTTTGATATCTGTAAAACTCTTTCTATAATAATCGCCTCGGTCTTCATTGTTATGAATCTCTATAAGCTTACCATCACAATTTGTCTTTGGACATATACCATATAAATTAATTGTTGAAGTTTCACCACATTTATCACAGACATAAAGTTGTTTTGTACTTTTTGAAAATGTTATATTATTCAGTTTTAATTTGTAGTAATGTTTGTCATTCGCCTCTAGCACTGGCAATATTTCAGTAAAATAGTTGGGCAAAGCACCAGAAAAATCCTCAAGAAAACCAATTGCCTTTTTATTGGCATCAAATGTGTTATAACCTTTGTGTAAAAATACATTTTTTATAAAACTATGCCTACCATTTGTTTTGCCCATTGATGGAATTAAGCCAAACACTTGTGTATTTTTCTCTGATGTTCCACCAGTAGATTTAAAGCAATAATTTCTATTTTTAGGTTCAAATGCATCTTCTGTTTGTGAAACACCTTCTGGGAATTCGACACACCCCTGTCTTCTGAGAGAATCAAAAATAAAATACACAATCGTCAAAAACTCATTTTTTGAAATGTTATATTTTTCAACAAATTGGCTAATAGTTACATTATCTATTCCGTTCAAAGATTTAATTCCAATTTCTATAAGTCCCAACCTATTGAGTGACATTCTTGGATCAAGTTCAATAACTTCCTTTAAAATCTGTCTCTTAGTAAAATCTTCCTTTTGTTCAATTGTGTCCATATCATAAAATAAATTATGTTTGTCAGCCAGTTTCAAACATCTTTCAACCAACCTATTATAGCTTATTTCTTGCTCATCCATTGAGTTAATTATGTTAGTAATAATATTTTTCCAAATCCAATCATTGTATCTGTTTTGAATAAAAATGGCAAATTTGGCGGCATCTTGTCTATTATCGGAAAACACCAAAAGTTTTCTGCCTAAATCTGAAATGATATCTTTATTAGGCACACTAGAAACGCCCCACATAGAATTTGTTTGTGGCTTAACTTCTTTACTTTTTTTCTTTTCCTCTGGCAACAACTGATATAATTTTCTTGTTAACATTTCTGTAGCCGAATCTTCACTTGTAGTTAGTTTTCTAATTGTTCCTCTATTTACTTTACCACACTTATAACAATTTGTTTTTTTACCATTTGATGAAACTTTTGTCAATCTAATAAAATCATCATATATATGTCCACAACAAACCATACTTTGGTTGATACCAACTGGATAAAGTTTTCCACATTTAGGACACATTAAATATTCCTGATGGTTGTTGTCAAACTGTGCATCTTCAAGTGAATCATCTTCATCAACTGCGAGCTGTCTGTCAATTGGTGAAAGCATAAATAAATCATTTGCATCATTTTCTGCTGGCAACAAATAATCATCGCCATCCTTTGTCTCGACCTCGCCAGAAATATATTCTTGCCCACACTTCATACAATTTAGCAATTCATAGACCTTATAACCCTCATATTCCTTTCTTCTGCCGGTAAATATTTTTACACCATCTTTAAAGCAAATAAAGCCACCCTCAATTGTTTTAGCAAATACATGGTATTTAGCATTTATCAAAGGATTACCATCTTCGGGAGAAATCGTTTCTCCACATAGCTCTATCATTTTAG
>CALDLU010000160.1:0-2592 GCA_937915245.1 uncultured Clostridia bacterium
GGAACACCTAAATATTATGTTAAAGGTGGCAAACTGAATTTTAATGTTATAAAGGTTGTAAAAAATGGTGTTGGCGATTTATATCAACAATTTTTGGAATTGAAAAATAAACTTGAAAAATTAGGCTACTTTGATACTCAAAGGAAAAAGCCATTACCTAATAATATAAAAAGAATTGGTGTTGTAACGAGTAAGGAAGGTGCTGTAATACAAGATATTATAAATGTAAGAAATAGGCGAAACCCTTATATAGATATTGTTTTATATCCAGTTAGAGTTCAGGGTATAAATGCAGAGAAAACAATAGCAGAAGGTATTAAATTTTTTAACAATTATGATGTTGATTTGATTATAGTTGCAAGAGGCGGTGGCTCATTTGAAGACCTTCAACCTTTTAACACAGAAACTGTTGCTAATGCAATCTATGTATCAAATAAATTTGTTTTGTCGGCAGTAGGGCATGAAACAGATTTTACAATATGTGATTTTGTAAGTGATTTAAGAGCACCAACACCAAGTGTTGCAAGTGAATTGTGTTGTGCAAATGTTGAAGAAAGAAAACAAAATTATTTAAGAGAAATTACTCGACTAAAAAATGCAATATACAATTTATTTATTGATAAAAATGAACAATTAAAAGATTTAGTACAGTCAATTATAGATAGTTTTGAAACAAGCAATAATGATAATGCTGACACTTTGATAGATTATATAAATCGACTAAAAAACTTCGCTAGTGTAGATTTGTTGGCAAAAAGTCATAAGTTAGATTTGATTACATCAAAAATACAAAAATTAGACCCTAATGAAATTTTAAAATTAGGGTATAGTGTGGTAAAAAGTAAAGATAAAATTATTTCATCTGTTAGTGATGTATCGGTAAATGATAACATATATATAACATTGAAAGACGGAGAACTAGAAGCAACAGTATTAGATAAGGAGGATAAATAAAATGAGTTTTGAAGAAATGATGAAAAGACTAGAAGAAATAACATTAAAACTGGAAAGTGGTGAATGTGGGTTAGAAGAAGCATCAAAATTATTTAATGAGGCAAAAGAATTATCTCAAAAATGTTATGATATTTTAAATGTAAACAAAGGTAAGATAACAGAAATTGTAAAAGATTTAGATGGTTATTCAGAAAAGTTAATGAAGTAATAAATCAATATATAGTATTATGTAAACAAATATAATACAAAATACATTGTTGAAATTTTAATAATGTTATGATATAATAATAAATGAAGGCGCAGTATTCTAGTCAAACGAATTTACTTGGAAGGTGTTATTTAATAAGCATCGTCGGGCACAACTGTGAAGTTCCTGGTGCTTGCCTTGATTGCCCAAATTGGGGCACTTGCTGGGAGTTAAGATTTTTGGGCGTTTTATAACGGCATATAAAATCCGACCCAATTATCGTGGAGACCCAAAAGGGTGCATAAATTTTTATGTACTCTCTGGGGTAGAACCTGCAATGCGGTCAACGGCTGTGTGCAGCGTAGCCTGCTTTGAGTGGTTTTTTAGGAATTGCACGCCAAAGTTATTATAATGACTGACGTCAACAATTATGGTAACTTTGTGCATGAAATAACGACTGCAAAAAGAGCTAAGAGTAAATTTATTTGTCAAGGAAAACTTCTAGACTGTTGAGATAATACTCAAATAGGGTAGGGATTATAGTGTGGTCTAAGTGGCGATTCGGTGTTAATGTTTTGCTTAAAAGGAAACTGCTTATTCGGCGACGGTAAGTGCAAAATTGGGAAATCCGACCGAACCTATGCCGCAAGGTTTACTTATCTTGTTGCCTTCATTTTTTTTAATTTATTATTTCATAGTTTTTTAACTTTGGAATATTTATATATAAAGAGAGGAATTTTAAATTGAATAAAGATGACAAACAAAAACCCAAACGGGTAGAGAAACAAAGTAAATCTCAAATGGTGTGGTCAATAAAAATCTTAATACTATCGTTTGCTTTATCAATGTGTTTTGGTATTGTGAGTGAACTTGTATTGGGGGTAACAGGAATTGCAGTTGCAGTTTTGGTAATTATTGTTTTTGTATCATTATCAATTATAACTGATATGATTGGTGTTGCAACCACATCAGCAAGTACTGAACCATTTAGAGCAATGGCATCAAAAAAGGTTAGGGGAGCAAAAGAGGCATTAAAGTTATTATCAAAAGCAGATAGAGTTTCGTCAATTTGTTGTGATGTTATTGGTGATGTCTGTGGAATTTTATCTGGTGCTGCTGGAGCAAGTATTGTTGTTAAGTTTGCATTAGAAGCAGAATCTCCCTTGAGTATAATTATTGCATCACTGGTTAGTGCTGTTGTTGCAAGTATGACAATCTTTGGAAAATCAATATGCAAAAAATATGCCATAGATAATTCAACTTCGATTGTTATAAAAGTAGGAAAAGTATTAAGTTGGTTCACTCCACAAAACAAAGATAAAAATAAAAAGCAAAGCAGAAAAGAAAAAACTGAATACGATAAAGATTTTAAATCTAATGAAGATAATGATTGTAACAGGGAAGATGAGAACAAATAAAAAAATACGCTTAAATCTTAAATTGGTTAAGCG
>CALDLU010000161.1:0-1893 GCA_937915245.1 uncultured Clostridia bacterium
CAGATACAAAACCGAAGATGATTTAAAAATAAAGAAAGCTGAATGGAATGTTGCTTTATATTTAAGACTGTCAAGAGTAGATGATGATGAAAAAGACGAAAGTGAAAGTATTGCTTCTCAAAAGGCAATGCTCAGTAAGTTCGCTATGTCAAACCCAGATTTCAACATTGTTGACTTTTATATTGATGATGGTTTTTCTGGAACAAATTTTGATAGACCTAACTTTCAAAGAATGTGGCAAGATATTAGAAATGGCAAAGTAAATTGTGTTGCAGTTAAGGACCTTTCTCGTTTTGGAAGAAATACAATCGAAACAGACAACTATTTAGAAGTCATTTTTCCAACTTTAAAGATAAGATTTATTTCGTTACTAGAAGAATTAGATACTTTTCTAAATCCAGAATTGTCTAACCAAAAGTTATTGATTGCTTTCAAAAATCTTATGAATGACGAATATGCAAGAGATATTTCAACAAAGGTAAGAACATCTAATGCTGCTCATAGAAGAAAAGGTGATTTCATAGGTTCATTTGCACCTTATGGCTACAAAAAGGACCCTAACAATCATCATAAGTTAATTGTTGATGAAGAAGCGGCAGAGGTTGTTAAAAAGATATTTGATATGTATCTCAATGGGAAATCGGTGGCTTCTGTTGCAAAAGAATTAAATGAATTGGAATACACTTCGCCAATAGATTACAAAAAAATGAAAGGCGATAAGTTGCATATTCCACAATATAGTATTGGTAAATATCATCTTTGGAGCCCAACAACAGTAGATACAATTTTGCGAAATGAAATGTATATCGGAAATATGGTTCAAGGCAAGAGATGTGTTGTAAGTTATAAGAACAAAAAGAAAATTGATAAACCAAGAGAAGAATGGGATATTGTTCCTAATACTCATGAACCAATTATCTCAAAAGAAGATTTTGAAAAAACGCAAATTAAGTTAAAAAATGCTGAAATAATACCTATAAAACCATATAAAACGAATATTTTATCTGGATTGGTAAGATGTGGCGATTGTGGTTTATCTATGAATATAAGCAAATGTTCATCAGAAAATTTGAAAGGAAAATATTATTTCAAATGTTCAACCTATGGTAAAAATCCAAAGAAATGTTCAAAACATTCAATACGAAACGACAAATTGGAAAATATTGTTTTTGATATAATAAAGCAATATATTGACTTGTCAGTTAATATTGATAACATAATCAATAAAATAGATAAGTCCAAATTTAAGATTGGAAATAATACAAATGAGAAGTTAAAACTTCAAAGAGAAAGAGATATTCTTTCTTATAAACAAAGACTTGGAAATTACTACTTAAAATTAAAGAGTGGAGAGATTTCTGAAATTGATTACAGAGCCGAAAAGGAAAAGATAGAAAATCAAATTAAAGTATGTGAAAACCAAATTATTACTCTTTCTGCAACTTTAAATAATAATGTCGAAAATGCACATAATAATTTTGTAACAGCTTTAAAGAAATATAAGAACTTTAACTCGCTGACAAAAGAAATGGCACAGGAACTAATTGATGTGATTTATGTTTATGAAAACAATAGAATTGAAATCAATTTTAAGTTCCAAGATGAATTTGACACTGTTATAAATTATTTAAAGGATAACTCACTGATTTAGGGCAAATACATAAAAATGCCTTAAATCGTGGGTTTTATGCTAGAAAGGGTAAAATTTTTTAAACTTTTTTATGGTCCATAGTTGACAATGGCACCTGCTGCAATGGAAACACTTGTTTCGCATTTTAAGGACACAAAGCGAAAGCCGGACGATTATGACCTTATTGTAACCGGCGACCTTGGAAAACTTGGTTCAGAAATTTTGCGTGACCTTATGGCACACGCTGGTTATCCACTTAAAGA